>DAOQNB010000041.1:0-16401 GCA_035335845.1 Acidobacteriota bacterium
AGCACAGCCGCACTGCGTCCAGCCTGTAAAAACTTCATGCCTCGGGTCAAATAGACCTGGGCAATCTGGGCACAGATTCCAACCCCCAGCACAATCAGCAAATCCATGGCAGTCGGAATGACTTTGATGGGAAAGACGGTTGGAATTGAGAACGGCAACGCGACCATCGGAAAGTAAAAAACAATTACCAGTTCGTGTTCAAGCTTGCTTAGTCGGCGCACGGTGACATAGGCGCAGGCACTGAAAAACGCACCGGCGAACCCGACCAGATAGGCATAGGTCGGCACACTGGTTGCCGTCTGTCCAAAGAGAAACGGCGGACGGGTCACACAGACCAGTCCAATCAGGCACAAGCTGATTGAGAGCAGCAGGGACGGAGAGATGCGTTCTTTCAGGATCAGTGCCGCCAGCAAGGCTGTCCAGATTGGACTTGTGTACTGGAGCACCGTGGCTTCGGCAATCGGAAGCTGCGAGAGCGAATAAAAAAAGCAATCCAGCCCGCAAAATCCAAAAAAGCCGCGCAAAAACAGGAGCTTTTTGTTGGTGCCCCAAATTGGAATTCCGGCTCTCCAGATCAGAATGAAACTCAAAATGAAGGAAATAATGGTTCGAATGACCACAATTTGCTGGCTCGGGAGGTGGCGTCCGGCCAGCTTGACCCCCAGGCTCATCAGGCTAAACATAAAGGCACTCATCGCGAGTGCGTGGAGACCTGATTTTGTAAGTGGGGTTTGTGACACGCAACAACTCCAGAAAGACGAGAACCGAAACCGATTGAGGAAAAGAAAACCGGTAGTGTTGTTGCCCGACACCGGTTTTGCAACCCGTTTTGGAAAGCGGCGTCAAGCCGCCGCACTCCAAAAAAATGAAACTTCCATTTCAGGGTGTGACGTACTGTTGATTACTGAGTAATGAACCCTTACGTTACTGCTGACTCAAAACGAGTGAACCACGAACCACACCCTTTACCCGAAAAACGCGCAGACTCACGGATTGATGTTTTTCTGGTAATTCGAGTGTTTCGTGGTTTTTATTTTCTGGATAGACTCGCCCCGCACCATAATTCGAGCACGCCCCATTTACCCTCTTCATTTCAGGAGAAAACCCGTCATGGCGAAACAGAAATCACAGTCTTCCGATCAAAGTCTGGTTTGGATTGATGCCGGAAATGGATATTCACTGGCGCTCCGGGATAAAAAACTGGTTTGCCGCAATGCCAAAGGACAACTTTTGAGTTCGGTGCCGCCTGCTGTCAAAGATGGCGATGTCGCTGATCAACTCCGGGAAGCCGTCGAATGGCTTTCCAATCACGAGCGCGAATGCCGCGAAACCGTCGAAGCCTGGATGCTCCGGTCGCTGGTGATTCCACGCGGGATTCTGCAGGCAGTTTGGTCAGACGGGGCCTGGCGGGCGCCGCTTGAAAACACGGTTGTGATGCCGGTGGACCTTGATGGAAAGGTATCGCCAGACCAGGCCGGACTGTTTCGGGGCGTGGATGAATCCAAAGGGATTGGCGTCGTAAACCTGGATGGCGAAACACTCTGGATTGACACGCCGCTGGTCGTTATCCCGCATCCGATTTTGCTGCCTGAACTGAATGATTTTCGCGATTTGTTGACTGATTTGGGCATCAAACAGGGTATTTCACAGGTCTTTCGTGAAATCTGGCCCAAATCCACCACGCTGTCAGCCGCAACCACCAATCTCAACACTTATTCAGACGGACATTTCGAACAACTCAACCATGCGCTGGGTCGCTGTCGCAAACTCGGCTATCGAGTGCGCGGCGGTTGGGCCTGTGGCCCGGTGTGGGAGGGTGGAAAACTGGTTGAGGCCCGGTACTGGATTGGGGCTGAGTATCCAGAATCTGAGACTTACACTGGTGAATTGATCTGGGTGGATGCCAAAGAACGCACGCTGAAACTGGCTGATGTCGGCCCGGTTGCATTTTCAGAAGGCAATCGCATGGCCAGCCTGATTTATGCCGCTCGCAAAGTTGAGAAAAAAGAAGGCGAGGCCAGTACCGAGGAAACGGCTGAGACCGAAACACCAACTGCGGCACCGGTGCCGGTCAATATCGCGGTTGGAAGCTCAATTTCGGTTTCCACAACTGACACGTTGCGGGCTGGCGGGCTGGTTCTGGTGGAAAGCCAGGTGTCTGACAAAGAGCCGGTTGATCGCGTCAGCGCCCGGACCTATGGTCATCCGGCGATGCCCGAAGAAACCGTGGTGCGTCTCTCGGCTGATGTTTTATCCCGAGGTGATGACCGGGTGATGGAAGTCCTTGGGTTTGACCCACCAGACATCAAGCCCGAACTGGCCTTGCAACGCCGCCGTGCGATTGGATTTCCTGGCTGGGCGCTCATTCATGACCCGGATCGGGCTTCGTTTGCACTCGATGTGGTCAAGGAAATGAAAAAACACGGACGACTCGCCAAATCCAAACCCGGACACGCCAAAGATGGGTTTGATCAAATCGGAGAGCGCCTTGGACGTTCAGTGCCGCATTACCTGCCGTCGTATTATGAAGAAGTTGGACGGATTTACATTGAACTTGGCAATCAAACCTATGCTGCTCAGGCATTTAACAAGGCCCGCGAAGCCGAGCGCGTCCACGCCTTGAAAATTGATGAAGCGCAACGCCAGGCGTCATTCCTTGATTTTGCCCTGGCCGGGGCGCTGACGGTGAAGGCGCTTTCACAATATGCCAAAGATTTGCTTGGCGGGTTTACGCCGGAAATTGCCTACAAAACTTTTCGGGATCTGGTGGTCAAACGAACACTTGGCGGATTGCCGCCCTGGGGAAGCGTTGGAAAGGATATTCGACCGCTGATGACCGCCGCCGGGTTGAATGTTGAGGCCGAAGAGCGCGTTCTGCTGGAAGAATTTCTGGACTCGCCCGTAATGGCCAAAGCGCCGGTTGAGTTTTGGACCGCCTATCGAAAACCGCTCCTTGCTCTGGCTAAAACCGCTCCCAAAATCCGAGGCATCCTGCTCAATCTGTTTCCAAAAGGAAACGATGAGGTGAAATTTCATCAACAGTGGCTTGAACTGCTTGAAGAATGCGGCGCCCTTGAGGCTGTGATTGCCCCAGCGGAGACAGTCCCTGAAGAATGTCGTCCGGTTGGGGGCGCTGCCGCCTGGTTTAGTCGCGAACTCAGCCACACCTTTTCGGGATACCGGAGCCGGCTGCCATTTGAATTGTTTGGTTTGTTACGTCGGATGGCCCCACGCCTCATTGCTGAAGGGCAACCCATCACCTTAGACACCACAAAATACTATCAAGCTGATATTGACCTTGATTTGCTGGAGCAGGCCCTGGAGCTTGGGGTACCCATCAACGATCCGCAACCGAAGTCTTCGATTGACCTTGCCAAATGGTTGCATCCACCTGATAAGTCAAGCGAATGGAGGCGCGACCCAATTCATACGGCTGCCGAGCCACGGTTCAGGCCACTGTTAATTAACGGGGTGGGCAGAGTCATTAACAATTCTGAATTTCATCAGGCCGCGCAGGGCAAAAAAGGTCTCACCGAAGCCCGTCGGTTGTGGTATGAGGCCCAGGCCACTGAGCTTGAAACTGCTTTTCTTGGAGATTTCTTACACGAAGTCAGTGTGCTTGAAGACGCGATTACCCCCGCAGTGCTTGAAGAATTCCCCGAAATTGCGAGCCGTCTCAAAGCAATTGATCCAGCGGTGATTGTGTCACGAACCTTGCAAGCTGGCGTGCTGGACGAATATGGGTGGCCTGACCTGGAAGCGGCGGTTGAAGAACTCACCGCCGGAGTCAAAGATCCCGTCGTCCGGTTGATGGGGGCTTTCCCGTATCTGATTGTCAGTGATACTCACAAGGCAATCGTGGTGGGGCCAAAAGGTCGGGTGAAGACACTGCAGTTGAATTTACCTGCAAAGGCTTATTTGATGACGTGTCGCTATGTTGATGGTGAATTGATCGTTGCCTATCGTGATTCGAGCTATCACACCAAAGCCTTCTGGACCAGTAACCCCATGGAACAAATTGACCTGGGGTATATGGGGAATTACCAGATTGGAACGCTGGCTTTGCCAGTTCCAGGTGGTGGCACTACCGAAGGTCAGGCAACATTGCGCGTGGGCGACACCAAAATTGATTTTGGTTATGGCTCTATCACGGACAAGGTCCTGTCGGATGGGCAGCATTTCTGGCGCATCGAGCACAAAGACGGGAAGCCATTTCGCGAATTTGACCCGGCCACTGGCGAAGGTGGGCGCTGGTCACTGCCAAAGTTTTATGAGGAATTCAGCACCGGAGACAAATCAATCTTTGCCTATCTCAGCCATTTCCTGGCCCCGTTGCCCGAAGGATTAGAGCAAACACCGCTGGGCACCAAAAATGGGCTCACCGGGTTTCGGGGCCGCTGCCCGAAAATTGACAATATCCACCAGAGTGAAGCCGCGGCTCAAGGGTATGAGCTGGAAGGCATTGATGGTCGGCGCTTTGAAGGCAATCTCAGATCTGTGACCGATTACTTTCCGCAAGGACTGGTTCAGTTTCCGGGTGATGGTCTGTTTCGGCCAGTACTTGCAACCTACAACATGATCAGTCTGTGGGATCCAGCCGGGAAACACAAACTGGTCTCAATTGAATTCTCAAAACTCAATCCAGAAGAAGCTCGTGGCACAACGGCGGTGTTCCCACTGGTTTGGTGGCATTTTCTCAAAGTTCGTGACCAGGCGGGTTCTGAAGCCTTGCGGCGAATTTCGGCTGAAGCCTGCCGGCAATTGTTACAAACAGCCCGCGCCGAATGCCCAAAACCTGATGACGACGATGATGATGATGTGGGCTTTGACCTGTCAAAGCTGCCGAAGACGCTTGAAACACTCCAGCAGGTTTTACCAGAGGTGACACACCCCCGGTTGCAGCGTGGAATTTTGGGGATTGTGGCGCAGGCGGCGCAAATTTCGCAGCAATATTCAAAGGTGCTGGGTGAATCGGACTCAGATGAGCCGTCCCCAAATCTATCAGCGAGCCTGCCGACATTTAGCAACCTGGTCGCCGGGGCGTTTCTGCCACTGGTTGAAACCGGGTGGGGGCGCTGGTCATCGGAAGAGCAAAATCTGGGGCGTCAGTTTGTGGAAACCGATCAGTTTTTCCGTGAGGAACTCGATCCAGCCGCAACCTTAGAACGCAAAGCCGCTCATGCCCGAGTCCAGTGGGAAACACTCATTGGGCGGATTTCAGCCATTGCTCTCAAAGCGGCGGTTTTTGAAATGGACGCTGATTTACGCGAAAAGCTACTTGAGTTTTTGGAGTTCTGGTCAAAATCAGTGTTTGCGGCACCAGACACAAAAATCCGGTTTATTGCCGGGCAGAAAGGAACCCCCGAGACAGTCGGCGCCTACCGATATGATGATCCGAGAGAGGGGGAACGCCTGGTTACGCATGCCGGCAATCGGTATCTGTTGAAAACGGTGCGCAATTACCATACCCAGCGATTTAATTTTTCCGGTATTGAATATGCAGTCAGCGGCGAATTTCAACTCTTGCCCGAAACCACGATTGAACGATCTCAGGAACTCGAGAGCGGTCGCCTGAGTTCAGAGAACCTTCACACCCTGATTACTGCCGTGAAGGAACGTGGCCCGGTTGCCTGGAATCCAGCGATTGCGGAAGACCTCGCCAATCGAACCGGGCTTTCAAAAGCCGCCGCTGCTTTGCTGTGGTTAGGCTGTCCAAAATTTGAAGATTACTCAGATAATTTCCTGCCCAAAGATTTGCGGACGCGCCTTGGTCTCAAAGTTGCCGAAGCGGTTGCTGCCCGTCGCGAAATCAAAGACACGCTCCCACAAAACCAGTGGCTTGACCTCTATGCGGAAGCTTTCCCAGACAAGGTGGAACAACTTTGGCAACCACTCGGGGCCGGACCAACTGATGAAGAAAGCCCGGTGGCCCGTCTGGCCAGAGCCTGGGTGAAGCGGGTTGGTCGAAAAGTCGCGGTTCCGGTTGAGTTGATGGCTCAAGCCACGGCGGCTTTTGAACACCTTCCGGTCAAACCGGCTCTGATTCTGGAGGCAATTGTCAATCCGTCACAATCAGGGTTGTTGACCAAAGACACTGAGTTTTATTTCAATGAAGCCGCATACCTGACTTCAAAAATCGTGGCGCAAGCCCAGCCTGCTGACGTTGACCCGGATGAGATTGAAGAGGAAGACCTGCAACCAAAGCAAAACCAATATTTCCATTTTGGAGTGGCCACAACACTGGTCAATTACGTGCCATTTTTGTATGACGCTCTTCCGGTGGGCGACCCTTTTCGAGCTTCGTTACCAGAGGTCCTGGACCTGGTGATAAAGCGGCTCCAAAATCCCGATTTGCTGATTGCCTTGGGGGATAAACATATCAACGTCAGAGAACAGAACCTGGAGAAAGTTCAATCTGGGGTGGATGCGTTCTTAAATGCGATTGGGGGCGACACGTACACAACCCCCGATGTCCCGGCGGAGAAAATGCCGAAGGGGCGCGATAATGGAGCCCTGGTCGCCATCATTCGGCATCTAAGCGACTATTATGCTTCGATATCAATCGCCTATCGGCCCAGCAAAGTTACGGATTTTGCCCAGCTTCAAAAGTTGATTGAATCCCCCGACTTCTATGCCCAGGAGCGCCAACCAGTCACTGAATTGCTCTTTTCAGCCGGGTATCGAGCCATCATCGAACGCATCAAATCCACACCCGTCCCGGTCGGTCAATGGGAATGCAACCCCAAATATTCGGTGCCGGAACTGGTCCAGGACGTCCAGCAAACACTCAATCTTTCAGAAAATGCCGCTATTCTGTATCTGCAAACCCTGGCACTGGCTGAACCAACCACCAAAAATATCCAAAAATGGAATGGCTGGACGGCGGCCCAATACAAGAAAGCGGCTGACGAACTGGTCAAGGCCAATCTGGTACTTGAAGCCAAACGTGAACGCGCCGGACGGGCCCATTTTCTCCCTGGTGGGTGGACTGCCCTCAAAGCGCCACACCTGCCAATTGAGACCTGGAAGCTGGCACTGTTTGGTGTGGAACGGATCAAGGTTCCCCAGGGGGTTCAAACTGTGGTGAAACTCAGAAAACTGTTTCCGCTCCGTCCCTATCACCAACTGTTTGCCGAAGTTTGGGAACGCATCAAACAAGGCGACAAACCAGACTATGAAGAGGTCGAGTGATGAAAGCCGGCGCTGAAGGCCACGGGCTTGGGGCTGAAGACTCGCAAGCTCGGGGCTGAAGAAAACGGGTTTCATCCCTTGAGCCCGTTTTCTTCAGCCCATATTCTTCAGCCTGCTTTCTTCAGCCCATATTCTTCAGCCCACTTTCTTCAGCCCATATTCCTCAGCCCGCTTTCTTCAACCCAATGTCTTCCGCCCAATGTCTTCCGCTCCCAGCCTCAAGCCCGACGTTTTCTGCCCTGTGGTTGCGGCTTCTTCTTTTTTTAGCTGGCGTCTGCTTGACGTTTTGTAGCCCGCTGACGGTCAGTGCACAGTACTATATTGACACCTGGACAACGGAAAATGGGCTGCCGCAAAACTCAATCACCAGTCTGGTGCAAACCCACGATGGATATCTGTGGTTTGGAACCACCGATGGCCTGGTGCGGTTTGACGGCGTGAAGTTCAAAGTGTTTAACAAGGCAAATAGCGAGGGGCTTGGCAGCAATCGCATCAGCCAGACACTTGAGGACCGGAGTGGCCGATTGTGGGTCACCACTGAAGATGGTCGGCTGATGTATTACCAGCATGGTGCCTTCACTGTGGTCTTACATCCAAACGATCCCCAATACTGGCCTCGCCGGAACCTGGTGGATGATGGGCACGGCAGCATCCTTTTTTACAAAATTGAATCGCGACAAACCTTCCAATTCCGGGATGGGAAGCTGGTTCTGTTTGAGCCGTCGGGAATGATTCCTGGGACTGAAATTCTGTATGCTGATCGCTCAGGTGGATATTGGGCGCTGGATGGGCTTGATTTCCATCGGGTGAAGGATGGCCGGCGACAGACTTTCTCAACCCTCCCTTCGGGAAAAACCAAATCCGTGTATGAAGACCGGTTTGGGCACTACTGGTTGACCACCGGGTTGAAAGATATTTACCGGATTGCCGACAATCGAATCGAACGGTTTGAATCTCCGGTGACTGGTCTCTGGGGATGTCTTGAGGATAAAGCCGGGAATCTGTGGTTTAAAACTTTTAATGAAGGGGTTGTGCGGATTGAAGCGGCTGAAGTGCATTCGGGCGAATTGACCCCTGAGAAATTCCGTCAATTTACAGACCAGGATGGAATGCTCAACAATATTGGTCGCAACCTGGCCGTTGATCGTGAAGGTGGTGTCTGGGTCGGCACCGAAAAAGGGCTGCATCATTTTTATCTTCAAACTGTCGAGGTTTATTCAAAAAAAGATGGGTTAGAGAGTGATAATGTCTACCCAATTTTGGAAGACCGACAGGGCGCGATCTGGTTTGGGGGCTGGCCGTTTAGCTTGATGAAGTTTGAGAACGGCAGATTTTCAACCGTGGTGGGCAGCACTCAATTCCCTCATTACTCAGCTCTGTGTGAATCACGAGACGGAACCATCTGGGCGGCCAACGATGAGAATGTCTTTTATTTGCAAAACGAAACCCCCGTCATTTTCACCCCGCCTATCGAATCTGGAGTGGTGCTCAAAGGGGTCAATGTCATTTTACAAAGCCTCGATGGCGCCATGTGGTTTGGCTCGGGTAACGGGCTGGTGCGGTATCTGGCTGGGAAATTCACCACGTTTACACGAGTAGATGGTCTGCCAGATACCTTTGTGGTGGCACTGATCCAGGCCAGAGATGGCCGGCTCTGGGTTGGCACCCGTGGGGGGATTGCCTGCCTGGAAAACGGGAAATTTCGTGCTTTTACCGAAAAAGACGGGCTCGCAAGCAATTATACCCGCTGTCTTTATGAAGATACCGATGGCATTCTCTGGATCGGGAGTTATGACGGCGGATTGACCCGCTATTGGGACGGTCGGTTGACGCGATTCACCATGTTCAATGGGTTGCATAGCAACGGTGTGTTTTGCATTTTAGAAGACAATCGCGGCTGGTTTTGGATGAACTCCAATCAGGGCATCTATCGGGTTCGAAAACAGGAACTCAATGACTTTACGGAAGGAAAGACCAAGTTCCTGACCTCAATTGCCTATGGAAAAAAGGATGGCCTGATCAATATCGAAGGCAACGGCGGACGCCAGCCAGCCGGATTCCGGGGCCGTGACGGAAAGCTCTGGTTCCCCATGGCTCAGGGCGTGGCAATGATTGATCCAGAAAAAGTCATCATCAATCCCTTGCCGCCACCAGTGTTGATTGAAGAAATCTCGATTGATCGCACTCCGATTCCGAATGACACGTTTCAAGCCGCTATCAAAAGTTTGCAAACCCCTGTTCGGATTGATCCATATCAAAACAACCTGGAAATCCAATATACCGGCTTGAGTTTTATTGATTCAACTCAGGTCAAATTCAAATACAAACTTGAAGGGTGGGATCCAGACTGGATTGAGGCCGGGATGCGTCGCACCGCCTATTATTCCTATTTGCCCGCCGGCGAATACACCTTCCAGGTCAAGGCGGCCAATCGGGATGGCGTGTGGGCGCTGTCAGTGGCTTCGGTCAAGGTGAAGGTATTGCCGTTTTTTTACCAGACCTGGTGGTTTTACAGCCTGGTCTTTTTGATGATCAGTTCGGTTGCCTTTCTCTTGTTTCGGCTTCGAATTAACCAGATTGAAGAAAAACACCGTGAACAGGAAGCCTTTTCCCGCAAGCTGATTGATTCACAGGAACTGGAGCGCAAACGCATTGCGGCTGAACTCCACGATTCATTGGGTCAATCGCTGGTGATCATCAAAAACCGTGCTCGTCTGGGCTTAAAACCAGATGATGATCTCGAAAACAAGGAAAACCAGCTCGATGGCATCTCAATGGCCGCCACCCAGGCTATCGAGGAGTTGCGCGAAATTTCGTTTAATCTTCGGCCATATCTGCTGGATAAAATCGGTCTCACCCGCACGCTCAAATCAATGCTCGGCAAGGTGTTTCCGCCCGGTGAAACCAGAGTGATCGTTGAAATTGATGAACTGGACGATGTGTTTTCGAAAGACTCGGAAATTCTGTTTTATCGGATTATTCAGGAAAGCGTGAACAACATTGTCAAACATGCCCAGGCGACGCAGGCGCATATCTCGATCAAACGGGTGAAACAGTCGGTGGTGGTGACCATCGAAGACAATGGAAAAGGATTTGACCTGACCGATACCAGGTTGACCACACAGCAAAGTTTCGGTTTGATTGGGATTGCCGAACGAGCGCGATTGCTCGGAGGCAACCATTTCATCATTTCCGAAATCGGCAGGGGGACCACTGTCACCATTACCATTGACCTTAGCCAGGAGAATCTATGAGCAACCCGATTCGAGTCATTATTGCCGACGACCATCCAATTGTGCGCCAGGGGCTACGCCATACCATCGAAGCCGATCCACAGCTTTCGGTGATTTGTGACGTCGGCGATGGCCAGGCGGCCCTGGAACGGGTCGAAGCCTTGAAGCCGGATGTGGTGGTACTTGATATTGATATGCCCAAGATGGATGGTTTGCAGGTCGCCCGCTCGATTGTGGCCAAACGCTTAAAGGTCGAGATTATTTTCCTCACGATCCACAGCGAGGAAGATCTGTTCCACGCGGCACTCGATTTGGGGGCCAAGGGCTATATCCTCAAAGATTGTGTGATTGACGATGTTGTGAGCTGCATCAAGGCAGTGATCAATGGAAAATACTTTACGAGTATTTCAATGACCAATTACCTCCTCAACCGCTTTGAACCGCAGTCACCGCTTGAACCGCGCCGCCGGGAACTCGATTTGTTGACGCCGACTGAGCTTCGGATCTTGAAATTGCTCGGGGATTATAAAACCAGCAAAGAAATTGCCGCTGACCTCAATATCAGCCCGCGTACGGTTGAAACCCACCGCAACAACATCTGCCAGAAACTCGACCTGCACGGCAGTCACGCCCTGGTGAAATTTGCCATCCAGAATCGCAAGAAGTTTTGATCCCGTGAAGCGGGTGGCGGCTCGTCGCTCAGGTGCAACCCCACTACTATGACCGTGGGCTTCGCACCACGGCTATTATACCACGACCCTGCGGGCCTAAAATCTCTTATCCTGGCGCATGTGCGCCAGAATCTCTCTTTTGATCAGTAAAATTTAAGTACTTCTACGTAGCGATTCTGCGTAGTCTTGCGAATTCTCATCCGGCCTGAGTTTGTCCATACTCTGCCCACCTCACCCAAAGGCGGAGACTCATGACAAACATACTCATCATTGAAGACAATTTCGACGTCAGACAACTCATCAAGGGCGAAGTTGAAGACCTGGTGGATCAACTCTTTGAGAGCGAAGATGGTTCTCAGGCATTTGAACTGTACCAAAAACATCATCCGGATTGGGTGTTGATGGATTTGTCAATCAAGGATGTAGACGGGCTGACAACGACCCGCCAGATCAAATCTGTCTACCCGGAAGCGCTCATTTGTATCGTTACAAACTATGACGATGAATACCTGCGCGAAGAAGCGCAGGCGGCAGGTGCCTCGGCCTTTGTATCGAAATCTGATTTGTTCCTGCTGCGATCAATTGTAACAAATCATTAACCCTGGCCAGAGCTGGTTCTCTTTTGAACGAGACCCCAGAAATCTTTTACTTGAGATGGAGTGAAGTGACATGAAGACACTGAAATCAATTTTGCTTGTTGCCGTTGTGATGGTGGTCCTGATGATGTTGTCCTCGCCAGCTTTTGCCCAGGGCGTGGCTGGGAAGTGGGAAGGGGAACTCAACTATGGGATATATGGCGTAGCTCTTGATAGCACAACCTATGACTGGACGTTTAAAAAATGGAGTAAACAGGCTTCGATTTATAAAATGGTGGTGGAATTAAAGCATCTGGAAGACGAAAAGTTTGCGGGTGATTATTCGCTTCAGAGTGGTACCTCGGCGCCGGGGGTGTTTGAACTCCACGTTACTTTCAACGATCCAGCTTTTAAAGCTGAGACCTTTGGCCGGTTAAAGAGCGGGAGCGCCAATCCCTGCACGATGGAACTAACCCTGGTTAACCGCAAAGGAAAGAACTATTTAGAAGGAAAGTGGCGCCGGACAAATACTGCGGCCTGGGAAGGAGTTGTTTCTCTGCTCCAGACCGAAGGTGGTGACGCGGCAGCCGCGCCAGACCCACCCGCCGCGGATCCCAACGCGGCCCCGGTCGAAGAAAATGAGACCTATGTTCTGCATAACAAAAATGGAAAAACACTGCACATCTCAGAAGGAAAAGATGGAATCCGTTCAAGTGGCAACGCCTCGGACGAACAAAAAAGGTGGAAATTTGTGCATGCTCCCGGGAAATATGCCCGCTACTACCGCATTATTCCGGCTGGGAAAGATGATCATTGTTTAGAAATTGACCCCAAAGACGGCAGCGTCCACGTTCGGGCAATCGAAGACAAAGATTCTGGCGAACAATACTGGTCGCTTGAAAAAGAAGGCGAATTTTTCTTTCTCAAATGCCTTGGCGCCACCGGAACACAGGTCCTGGACAATGATAATGAAGAAAACGGCAACACCATCATCCGCCGCAAAGAAGATGATGCCACCAGCCAGATGTGGAAAGTGGAAAAACAGTAATTTCATTGAAGGGTCAGCTCCCTGATCGAGAGGTGTCTAATCAAACGGAAATGATTGGGATAAAACAGGATACGTTTGGGGATGACACTCAAAATCCTGACGCTTTCCTGCTCTTTGCTGACTAAATTGCCCAAAAGGAGTTGATGATGAAACGCACCTGGCTCAAGAAATGGCTGGTTATACTTGTATTCGCGGCATTTATGGTAAACGTGGTGCCAGCCGCCCTGGCCCAAACAGATCCGAAACCATTTGACCCGAACAAAAATAAACCGCAAGAGTGGATGAACCTGCCGGAAATCATTCCCTTTGCCAATCCTGATGGGAGCATTGATATTGCCTGGAGTGATCATTCAGCCGCCCCGCCGAAGATCTATCTCACCCGGTTTGTGAAAAACGCCGATGGATATGCCCGGTCGAGTGCTGAAGAACTCCCCAGCCTGGGTGTGCTGGCAGGGTTTACCAAAGACGAAAAGGGCAATGTCTATCACCTGACTGCCGAACTGGGAAAAGGCGAAGATCCCAAACGAATTGTGCTCTATAAAAACAAGCAACTGTTCTGGGAAATGAAAACTCAGGACGGTGATGGCCCGCCTCAGTCACCCAAACTGCCGTGCGACAGCGGGACGTCCCAAATTGTGACCGGCGCCGGGAAGTTGTTTGTAGATATCAATTTGCTTCCAGCACACGCCTATAACGTTATTCTCGACCTGGAAAACCCCCGAGCCAATGCCCAGCGGTATGCACGGGAAACCCTCTGGCATCACAATTTTGATCAACGGGTACTCTTTGATGGGAAAGATTTTATCGCGATTGAAAACCGCGATCACGAAGTCACTCTCTCGATGATGAAATTCAGCCCAACCGAAAGTTACCCGTTTTCGCCCTATGCCGAACGACTGCGCTCGGTGTATACGCGCACCAACAACGGCAACAGCACGTTCACCGAATTAGGCGACATTGCCGTTGGAGCTGGCGATGGCAACGGGTATCTGGTGTTGTTTGCCAGCGAACGTGACTGGGATGACCAGATGGCAGGTTTGAACAAGCCCGGCGAACAAACCGGCCTCAACGGACACATTCTGCCCCGTGACCTGGCAGTAATTCACGTCAGAAAAGATTTCGACCGCCAGGAAATCAACTGGAAGAGCATCGAAGCCGAACGGGAAAAAGACGGGAATTCAATTTCGCAGGCGCCAAAACTGGTGGATACGACCAGCGTGGTCAACAGTGTTGGAACCGGGAAAATCGTTTCGTACAAAGCCGAAAACGATGGCTGGGACTGGCCAAATTATAATGCCGATACCGCCAAACTGATCAAATCAGGCGACCTGGCCGAGCGTGCCTATAAAACCGGTGGTGTGAACTGGCTGACTGCCTATGGTGATCGGTTTGAAACTGCAAAACGGTTGCCACCTGTGGGGAAACCCTTTACGACCGTCGCCAACCCAAAACTGGTGCGGGTCGCTCCTAATAATTATGTTGCCATCTGGGAAGAACAGAGCGGTACCCGGATTGATGGACAACCCCTGACCGTTGCCAAAACCTATCAGACAACCAAAGCCATGGGGCTCACGCTGGAAATGCAGGGAAGTCGGGTTCAAATCACCAAATCCCCGATAAATGATCTGGGCAAGATCCGGCTGATGCCTTTTGACGATGCTTTTGAACTGGGTGGGAAAGCCGCGTTTGTCACCGGTGATGAAGCTTCGAAATCACTGAAACTCCACGTGATTGATGCTGATTTAAACTACAAAGCCGTGACATTGCCATTGACTGGCGATCTGAAATCAGCGGCTTCAAAACCTGTTCCCTCGGAACCCAAAACGAGCCCGAGTTCAGACGTGAAACCAGCGCCCGCCACCGGCTTTGACTTTTTTGAATTAGACGGCGTCGGCGTCAAATTTGCCCGCAACTGGACCAATACCCGCGATAGACAGGCCAGGGTGATCAGCTCAACGAGTCCGGATAAAAGTGTATCGTTGTTCCTCAAGGGAACCGAGTTTACTTCTTACGACCCGGTACAGGAGGCGATTTTCGATATTCTCGAACCGCTCTTCCCCGGACTCGAAGCCCTGGAAGAAGTGAACACCGAACACGACATTTTTAAGGGCGGGCTTGGACTGCGCCTGGTGACCTATACTGCAGCGTACAAAGGAGATCCCGTCAGGATTTCAGTTGAATTTGCGAAAGATACCTCGGACGACGCAGCCCCCACCGTATTGTTGATCCGATGTGTAAAAGAGGGAGACCAGAAATTCGAATCGGTTATTTCTGAGGTGTCGCAATCCCTGACCAAAACAAACCGCCGTGGAAAATAGAGTTTGACGGGTCTTGGATCCCTCAATTGATCAACTGTTGAACCTTTTCAGATACCTGATTTCAGCCTGGAATCACTTTTCATCACAAACATTTGTCGTGTCAGCCTGCTTGAGGCAACTGCCGGGAAGCGAATGTGTTTTAACCAGCTTGAAGGAGAGCTAAAAGATCATGAAACAGCGAGTGAAACAAGTTATTGCCTGTGCCGCAACCTTTGGAATGCTTGGAATGTCAGGTCTCACCACACTTCCGGCTCACGCCAAAACCGGGAATTTGGGAACCCCAGCCGTTAAAAAAGTTCACAAAAAACCCGTTTTGGATCTGGTCATCAATGTGTTTGGGAAAAAAACCGGGTTTGACCCCATACAATTTGGGAAAACCCTTTCCCAGGTTGCTGGTGTCTACAATATTCCGTTGTCAAAAAATACAAAGAAATTGTTTGGTGGACTCACCCCAACCGAACCCAATCCATATCGGATGGATGGCGCTCGGATTCAGCATGCCACGTATGTCAGCGGCGCCGCTGCCAGCGCAACCGTTTCCCCAGCCAGTTTTCTCCAGGAGGAAGCAGCCCCCTCAGAGGAAGAAGAGGAAGTTTACACCATGGTCGTTACCGTCGGGACCGATGATGCAGACGATGACGATGATGGCACGCTCGACACGGTAGACACCGACGATGACAACGACGGCTTTGAAGATGCCAAAGAAGAAACCAACGTGGTTGACCTCGACACGCTGTTTGAAGGTGAAATGGCTGGTTTTGAAGACAAAGACAAAGCGGTGGGTGTGTACATTGAGATTACCGACGGTGAACAAACCCACGAAATCAGACTTGAAACCGATGCTGATTCATTGGAAGAACAGGGCGAAGCTTCAGCCCGGTTTGAAAAATATGGCGTCGAAGTGATGAAAGCATCATTTGTCGGCGGTACACCGGTTCGAACATTCGGCAAGCTCAATCGCAACGACATCAACACCGCTGTTTCGATTATCACAACCTTTGGCTCACCCGTTGCCAAAATGGGAAGTCAGGCTGCCGGGGCTGCCGGAGCGAAAAATGCTCAGGCCAATCTGTTGGAAGCTTCAAATGTGATCAAACTTGCTGACCAATCCGGACTGGCCAAAGAAGGCGCCAAACTGGCAGTGCAGATTCTCAACACCAACGATGCATTGAATAAATACAACGCCATGAAACCAAAAAAGTAGGACAGTTTATTGTCAGTAGTCTGTTACCTCCATTATGTCAGTACCACCTGCGTGAGCGGGTGGGTCTATTGGCTTCTAATCCCACCTGCTCACGCAGGTGGTACTGACAAGTCCTTTATTTCCAACGCAGCTTTGAACTTATTGAACGACTGACGACTGAC
>DAOQNB010000042.1:0-9952 GCA_035335845.1 Acidobacteriota bacterium
AAAGAATATATATGAGTCAGTACCACCCGTGTTTGTGGGTGCGAGCGGATGAACGAATCCACTGCTAACACAGGCGGTACTGACTGGTATTCAGAACCGGAATCTCACGCCAAGCTGCATTTGCTGTGGCGAACCAGCCGAATTCAACACCGAATTCGGTCCGGCTGGTGTGTCGCGCCGAACGACTGAAAAACCATCGTTCGTCGTGCCGTTTGAGCCCAGGTTGTCAGCCCGAAACAGGTTAAAGACTTCGGCCAGCACTTCAATCGAAGCGGTGTCTTTGAGGTTGAAGGTTTTTGAAACTCGCACATCGAAGTTGTAAAACGCCGGCCCGCGCTGGCTATTTCGCTCACGAATGCGCCCATCCGGCCCCAGCACCCGGTCATTGCCGCTGTTGCCGTCGTTGTTGAGGTCTTCGCCGGTTACTTCGTCAATTGGGCGACCGCTCAGTGCCGTGAAAATCCCCGAAAGTCGGAATCCGTAGGGCAGGTCGAAGACACTGTTGGCAATAAACCGGTGGCGGATGTCTCGCGCCGAAGTTGTAAATTCATACCCCGGATCAAACTGATTGCTTTGGGCAATGTCAAAGAGTGGCTGTTCTTCAGAAACCGTGTCTTTGGTGCGGCTCAACGTGTAGTTGGCCTGGAACTGAAACCGATTCGAAAACCGCTTTTGCACGCCGAGCGTCAGGGCTTTGTATTCGTCATAGCCCAGACTGGTCAGGTTAAAGACCCGGCCATAATCTGGAAACGGCGTCACGCTCCGGTCATAGACAAAGCGCCCGGTGGTGTCAATAAACCCACTCGCCAGATTGAGGTTCTGGACAAACGGTACATTACGCGTTCGGCTACCGGTAAAGGTCGCCAGGAAACTGAAGTTGCGTCCCAAATCACGTTCATAGCTGACATTGACCATCCCGGAACGGGTCAATTCAAAATTTGGGTCAAAGGCAAAGACGTCTGAACCAAGTGGCGCATCGGGAATACTGGTTGGCAAGGTTTGCGGGAATGTCACCGGGACATCGCCAAAGAAGAAAAACGCCCCGTTGGTGACGCCGTTGGTGTTGAATGCCTGGAACAGATAAATCGCCGGCACCCGGCCATAATTCAGCCCAAAGTCAGCCCGAATGACCTGTTTCCCATCACCGTTCGGATCCCAGGCCAGGCCGATGCGTGGGGCAAAGTTATTGTAATCATTGGGCACCGATGACGTGCTGGCAAAGGCCGGGTTGGGGCGCGTTGGCTGTGGATTGGTGGTGCCTTCCCAGCGTAACCCCAAATTCAACGTGAAATTGGACCGAATCCGCCAGCTATCCTGGGCAAAGAGGGCAAATTCTTTTTGTCGGGCCTTGAACGTCGTTGCATCTTCGACCGAAACACCATTGGCACCAACGATTTGGAAGTAATAGAGCGGCTTGTTTGGGAAGTCAGCCACGCTGTCATAGCCATAGCCACCCTGGACGCCGCCTTTGAAGATTTCATTGGCGCCGGTGAGGTTGATGTCTGTTCCAAATTTGAACGAATGCGAACCAGTCGTGTATGACAGATGATCAACAATCTGATACTTGTCATTGATGTTGAAGGGCACGTTTTGGAACAGGTTCGGCCCAAACACCAGACCTTCCTGGAGAATCTGGACTTCCGGTCCACCGTTGTCGGCAATCACCTGCCGATTTTCGCGCAAGTATTGAAAGCGAAATTCGTTGACGGCTTTGGGTGATAAAATCCGCGTGTATTGCGCCACGTGCGATTGAGTGACTGGTTTCTCAGTTCCAAAGTGGTCAAGCCCAATCCCAAGCGTGTTGCCGCCACCACGTTTGGTTAGTTCAAATCGGCTGTAATTAAAGCGATAATTCAGGATATTGCTCGTGTTTGGTGTCCAGTCAATTTTACCAAGCACCACGGCTGCATTCTGGTTGGCATCCGTCCGGCCCTGCAATTCCGGCAGGAAGTTTTCCAATCCAGGGCCGAAATTGGCCACAAACGGATCTTTCCGACGTTGAACATCAACGGCAGTGAAAAAGAACAGCCTGTCGCGCACAATCGGTCCACCGACGTTGCCACCAAATTGATTTTGGGTGAAATCCGTCGGTTCACGATCAAAGGCATCAGTTGCGGTTAGAGTCTTATTCCGAAAGAACCAGAAGGCCGTGCCGTGAAAATCATTGGTGCCCGACTTGGTCACCACATTGATCGAACCGCCAGTGGTGCGCCCATATTCGGCAGACCCGCCACCGGTAATTACCTGAAATTCCTGCACCGATTCCAGGCTGATCGTAAACGGAGGCCGTGTTCCTCCGGCAGGTTCGGCAAAGAATGGGTTAACGAAATCAGCACCATCAATATTGAGTTGTGTGTCATAGGTTCGCTGCCCGGCAATCGAAATCGAATTCCCAAATGAATTGCTCTCTGGGCTTCGCGCCGGGAAAACATTGGGCGAGAGGGTGATGAAATCCTTAAAGTTGCGCCCATTGACCGGGAGATTGGTTACCTGGCGGCTGTTGATGAGTGTTGATTCTCCGGCCCGCGTGGTTTCAATCAGCGGGACGGAATCAGCCGCGTCCACCACCACCACATCGCCGGTATCCCCCACTACCAGTTTGAAGTCAATGGTTGAAACAGCGCCAATCGTCACATTCACATTGGCAGCTTCGCTCGGTTTAAAGCCACTGGCAATCACTCGCAGGGCATAGGTGCCGACGGGAACAGATGGAAACGTATAGAACCCATCACCTGATGTCTGGGTTTCGCGAACCTGCCCGGTGCCCTGGTTGGTCAGACGGACCGTGGCGCCATTGACCAGCGCGCTGCTTTCATCCACGACCGTTCCGCGAAGGGTTCCACTTACAACCTGCTGGGCCTGAACCGGAATCACGGCGAGCCAGAGCAGGAAACAACACCCCATCCCGATTATTTTGGAAAAACTCACCAGTTGAGACCATCGGGAAACCAGGCAGTGGTACCTGTATATTGGCGAAAACATGACTAGATTCTCCTGTACGAAGGCGAGGGTTCAGGCTGAACCCTGAACTCTCACCCTTCTTTTCGAAATGGTATTTTTTCATTGAAAGACGGATTAATGTGCGGGAACAAGAAGAAGCGTTCCAAGGACGATGACGATAAACCCAATGACGTCGAGCAGAATTCCATATTTCATCATGCTTCTCAATGGTACATAGCCTGAGCTATAGACAATGGCATTGGTTGGAGTTGAAATCGGGAGCATAAACCCAAGCGACGAAGCCATCGAGGCCGCAATCGCTGCCTGGAAACCAGCTTTTCCACCAAGCGCAATCACCACGGGTACGACCATGTTGGCGGACGACACGTTTGAAGTGAGTTCCGAGACCAACACAGCCACCGTTGACGACACGGCAATCAACCCGGCACCGCCAGAAGGAATAACGCCGGTCAAACTGGCACCGATGGATTCGGCCAGTTTGGTTGAAAATGCGAGTTGGCCAAGCGTTATCCCGCCGCCGTACAACGCCATCACCCCCCAATCAATTTCAAAGGCTTGCTTGACCGAGAGTGTAAATTCCTGCTGCTTCCAGTTTGTAGGCAGCAAAAACAACAGGCAGGCACCAATCAGTGCCGCCACGCTTTCTGGAACACGTTGGGAATAGATTTTCGCAACTGGATCCGCATCACCAATTGTCAGGGCCAGAATACCAGGCGTGATCCACAACACAACCGTTATCCCAAAGGCAATCAAGGTGTTACGTTCACCAGGCGTCAGACGGCCAAGCTGCTGGCGGTCGGAAAGAAATCGTTGTCGAATGCCGGGCAAATTCTTCACTCCCGGTGGACACAACCAGTTCAAGTAGAAAAAAAGCGCCAGATACATCACCACCACAATTGGAATGGCAAACGCCATCCACTCAAAAAACGGTACTCGCCGACCAAGCTGGCGCTCGATAAACCCAAGCCCAATCAGATTGGTCGGCGTCCCAACCGGCGTGGCCAGTCCGCCAACTGAAGCTGAAAAAGCACACATCAACATCACGGCGCAGGCATAGGCATCAGTGACGGCATCTTTTTTGACATCACGAAGCGTGCGAATAATGGCCACACCGATTGGAAACATCATGGCGGCGGTGGCGGTGTTGGAAATCCACATCGAAATCACACAACAGATGCCACCATAGGCAAACAAAATCCGGCTCGGACGTTCACCGACCAGTGGGTTGGTCAATACCCAGTAGGCAAACCGCCGATCCAACCCGTGCAGGTAAATCGAGCGCGAAAGAATAAACGCCCCTAAAAACAAGAACATGATCGGGTCGGCAAATGGCCCGAAGGCCTGTGCGGCGGGTGCCACGCCAAGCGCAATCACCAGCGTTGGGCCAAGCAACCCGGTGACGGCCAGCGGCAGGGCTTCAGTAATCCAGAGCACAACCACCAGGCCAAGAATGGCGGCTAACCGATGGGCTTCTGGACTCAGCCTCGACATAGGCAAAAACCACAGGCTAAAAAAGACGAGTGGGCCGAGCACGAGGCCACTCCGCTGGCGAAGTGACTCAAACTGGCTTTCAAGTTCGGTCACGGTCATCTGGATGGTATCGCGCTTGAGTGGGGATTCAGGTTGGGTAGACATGGAAAGGGTTCAGGGTTCAGGGTTCAGGGTTCAGGGGTTTCGGAAGGGATGAGGGATGAAACGAAGGGATGAGGGATGAAAAAAAGCCCCCTGTCGCCTTGTTATCTTGTCACCTTGTCAGGATTTGGGGGTTAGGGTTCGGAGTTTTGAATGACGTCTTTCTTTTGCCCTTTTCGTCTTGTTTGTTCTTTTTGCCTTTTCCCAGGCCCCAATTGACGACGACGCTATAATGCCATCTCTGTTTCAAAAATGCTGTGTGCCGCTCGCAGTTCTATGGAAAGAAATACTCCACCCTCAGAATAGTTTTTCCCTCACGAGGTATTTTGATGAAACGTCTTTTCCTCTTCAGTCTGGCCGTGCTGTTTTTGAACGTAACCGCTCGCGCCCAGGAAAAACCCCACGCGTTTGTTGGGGCTGAAATCATTCCAATTACCGGAGCCCCCATCTCCAACGGGGTGCTGGTGGTTCACAAAGGTAAAATTGTTGCGGTTGGTCCGGCCAAAACCACCCAAATCCCAGCGGATGCCGAACGTCACGAGGTATCAGGCAAGGTGCTGATGCCCGGTCTGGTTGATTCGCATAGCCACATCGGTGGTCCTGGTGGTGGCGATAGCAGCGGCCCGTTTCACCCTGACACGCGGGTGCTGGATGCCATTAACGTTCGCGATGCCGGCATTCAAAAAGCCCAGGCAGGCGGTATCACCACGGTGAATGTCATGCCAGGCTCGGGTCACCTGTCCAGTGGTCAAACCCTATACTTGAAATTGCGGGATGGCCAGACAATTGATGATCTTTTGATCTTTGACGCCGATGGAAAAATGTGTGGTGGATTGAAGATGGCAAACGGCACCAATTCAATTCGCCCTCAGCCTCCCTTCCCAGGAACACGTGGCAAATCAGCGGCACTCGTCCGTGATCAATTTGTCAAAGCCCAGGAATACCGCGACAAAGTGCGTCGGGCCAATGGTGACCGTGAAAAAATGCCGCCCCGTGACCTGGCCATGGAAGCACTCGTCGAAGTTCTTGACGGAAAACGGGTTGTACACTATCACACCCACCGCCACGATGACATTTTGACGGTGTTGCGAATGTCAAAAGAATTTGGATTTAAAGTGGTTCTGCATCACGTGAGCGAAGGTTGGAAAGTCGCAAAAGAAATTGCAGCCGCCAGGGCACCAGCATCCATCATTGTGATTGATAGTCCAGGCGGAAAAATGGAAACGATGGATGCCTCATTTGCCAATGGTGGCATCCTGGATCGGGCTGGAGTTCTGACTGGGTTTCATACGGATGATGGGATTACCGATTCCCGCTTTTTTCTGCGTTCAGCCGCGCTGGCAGTTCGCGCAGGCATGTCACGTGACAAGGCACTGTATGGAATGACAATGGCCAACGCCAAAATGCTGGACCTGGATCAGCGTATTGGCTCGCTCGAAGTTGGTAAAGATGCTGATTTTATTCTCCTCTCAGGAGATCCGCTGAGTGTCTACACCAAGGTTCTGGAAACGTATGTTGATGGAACCAAAGTGTTTGACCGCAAAGACCCGAAAGATTACCTGTATGCCACGGGCGGGTATGGGGCCAGCCGCGATCAGGTGATGCACCTTGATTGCTTTGATCACGATGAGGAGTAAGAACGCATGTTGAAAAAATTCTTTTTTCTTTTCTTTTTATGTGTGTTGAGTGTGGCTGGGTCTCCCCTGTTGAACCCGGTCCAGGCCCAGGTGGCCATCAAAGGCGAAACGGTTCACACCATGGCTGGCGCCCCAATTAAAAATGGCGTGGTTTTGATCCGGGATGGAAAAATCGAACAGGTTGGACCGGCTGAACAGGTTAAAATTCCAACCGGCTATCGAACACTGAGCGCCAAAGTGGTGACACCGGGGCTCATTGATGCCCACACCGTGATTGGACTTTCTGGCTACCTGAATCAACCCCAGGATCAATCCCAGCTTGACCAATCAGAGGCGATGCAACCTGAACTCCGGGCAATTGATGCCTATAATGCCCAGGAACGACTCGTTGAGTGGGTCCGTGGATTTGGCGTCACGACCCTCCATACCGGTCATGGCCCTGGAGCCCTCATTTCAGGTCAAACCATGATTGTCAAAACCACGGGCGACACCGTGGAATCAGCGCTTGTCAACCCAACCAGTATGGTGGCGGTTACCCTGGGAAGCGGATCTCTGGCCCGGGAAGGTAAGTCACCCGGTACGCGGGCCAAGCAAATTGCGTTGCTCCGCAGCGAATTGATCAAAGCTCAAGAATATGTAACCAAACGCGATACCGCCCCAGATGACAAAAAACCAGCCCGAAACCTTCGGATGGAAACCCTCGGTCAGGTCATCAAAGGCGAACTTCGACTGCTGGTTACAGTCCACCGTGCAGAAGATATCCTGTCAGCACTCCGGGTGGCCAAAGAATTCAAAGTGCAAATCGTTCTGGATGGGGCGGCTGAAAGCTATCTTGTCAAAGACCAGATCAAAGCTGCCGGAGTGCCGGTCATCATTCATCCCACCATGTTCCGATCAAACGGAGATACTGAAAACCTCAGCATGGAAACCGCTTCGGCCCTGCGAAAAGCTGGAATTCCGGTCGCGCTTCAAAGTCATTTTGAAGGCTATGTTCCTAAGACTCGGGTCGTGTTGTTTGAAGCCGCCGTGGCCGCCGCCAATGGCCTTTCTTTTGAAGAAGCACTTGGCACCATCACGATTGAAGCCGCCCGAATTTTGGGCATTGCCAACCGGGTTGGATCCCTGGAAGCCGGCAAAGATGCCGACGTGGTGCTCTTTGATGGTGATCCATTTGAGTACGCCAGCCATACAACTGGCGTTGTAATCAATGGGAAGATTGTCAGCGAGGAAGCCCGATAGGAGGTTGGGGCTGGTTCCTGGTGCCTGGTTCTTGGTTCTTGGTTCTTGGTTCTTCATTCTTCGTACCTGGTTCCTGGTTCTTGGAAGGTATTGGTTTCCAAGCACCAGGCACCAGTCACCAAGCACCAAGCACCAGTCACCAAGCACCAGTCACCAAGCACCAGTCACCAAGCACCAAATTCTCTAAAAAGTGATACCAGCTACACAGATAAGCTTGAGATAGGGGCTGTCAACAGAATTGACAGCCTCTACGTATTTAACACCACAGGTAAGTCTCCTGAAAACACTATTTTACAACCAAAATCCATAGATTTGAATACTAACTACACAACGCTTGAAGAAAAGTTCATCAAACGCTCAAATACAATTATAAAAAATTTAAATCGTTTGTACCTCATCATTTCTAAGTTTTTTGTTACCAAGGAAAAGCCGTACGTTTTCTTTGGCACCAGCCTTGCACTAGAGAAGGCATCAGTCATCAAAAGACAATCAAAAATACATCTTGAGGTTACAGGTTAAGAGGAAACAGAAATACTATGAAGAAATCACGTTTTATCGCATTGTTGACCTTCGCTATCTTCGCCATTGCCAGCCTGGGAATGAACCAGTTCGTTAAAGCCCAGTGGGAACAAGCTCAGTTGAATACCACCGCTCAGGAACAGGCGGAAGAACCTTTTGTGTTTGAAGGAATGGAATTTTCCAGCAAGCGCGCCTTTATCGAAAGCGGACGCCGCTGCGGAACATTCAAAGACATCGGACAGGTCGAACTGGACGAAGAGCAATTTCAACAATTACTGGCTGAAAATAGCCGGTTTGCGACCAACGTGACGGGTGGTGTGATCAACGTGTACTTCCACGTGATCAACCAGGGATCAGGAACGGCCAATGGCGATATTCCTGATTCAATGATTGCTTCACAAATCAGCGTCCTCAACAGCGCCTATGCGAGCACCGGCTGGTCATTCAACCTGGTGAGCACCGACCGGACAACCAATGCATCATGGTACACAATGGGCTATGGCTCATCTGCTGAAACCGCCTGCAAAACAGCGCTCCGCAAAGGCACAGCCAAAGACCTGAACCTCTATTCAGCCAATATTGGTGGTGGATTGCTTGGATGGGCGACCTTCCCATCAGATTATGCCAGCAAGCCAAAGATGGATGGCGTAGTCATCTTGACCAACTCAATGCCCGGTGGATCAGCCGCCCCATATAACCTGGGCGACACTGGCACGCACGAAGTTGGTCACTGGATGGGTCTCTATCACACCTTCCAGGGTGGTTGCGCCAAGAGCGGCACCAGCGGTGGCGACCTTGTGTCAGACACCCCAGCCGAACGGTCAGCCGCCTATGGTTGCCCAACTGGCCGCAACACCTGCACCTCAATCGCCGGCAACGACCCGATCACCAACTTTATGGACTACACTGATGATAGCTGTATGTTCCAGTTCACGACCGGTCAGGATACCCGGATGGATTCCCAGTACACCACCTATCGCTACAACAAATAAATCCGTAGCTGATCTGGTTTGATCAAAACAAAAGGAGGAGCGACATCGCTCCTCCTTTTTGCGTTTACTGTCAAGTAACTTAACAGATGAGTACTAACTTAACATCGCCTTAACTGGAACAAATTCAATATTTTGTAAACCCATTGACGCCAAAATGCATACTAACTATACATAACTTATTTCTTTGTTTTTAACCTGGTGTTCTTTCAAATTCAATACCTGCTCTGCGCTGGGCCGAGGATATACAAAAAAACAAATGAGAACCCATCCCCTTAAGATCTGTGGCACACCATTTGCCTAAAGTAAAGTCAGTTGTACCTCACAACCACTTTCATACACATCATCTCTAAACCACAGTTTTTTAAGAGGAATTGCACACATGAACAAAGCTCGTTTTATCGCATTGTTGACCTTCGCTATTTTCGCCATTGCCAGCCTGGGAATGGGTCAGTTTGTTACCGCTCAGTGGCAGCAGCCACAGGATTTGGGGCAGTCTATTGATAATCACGATGATAATACCCCATTTGTGATCAATGCTCTGGATTCAAACGAGAGCATGGAATTTGCCAGCAAGCGCGCCTTTATCGAAAGCGGACGCCGCTGTGGCTCATTCAAAGACATCGGACAGGTCGAACTGGACGAAGAGCAATTTCAACAATTGCTGGCTGAAAACAGCAAGTTTGCAGCGAATGTAACGGGCGGTGTGATCAATGTGTACTTTCACGTGATCCGCAAGGGAACGGGCACAAGCAATGGCGATGTGCCTGATTCAATGATTGCCTCACAGATCAGCGTCCTCAACAGTGCGTATGCTGCCACTGGCTGGTCATTTAACCTGGTCAGCACTGACCGGACAACCAACGCCTCGTGGTACACCATGACCCCAGGGTCAGCAGCCGAATCACAGTGCAAAACAGCCCTCCGCAAAGGAACAGCCAAAGACCTGAACCTGTATGCTGCTGGTATCGGCCA
>DAOQNB010000042.1:10052-16238 GCA_035335845.1 Acidobacteriota bacterium
TTTGATCAAAACAAAAGGAGGAGCGACATCGCTCCTCCTTTTTGCTTTTGCTGGTAACGGATTCAGGGCTCAAGGACTTTGACTTCTGGTTCTGGTTCCCTCTTCCCCTCGTCTATTCAATCGGATTTAACCAATGCGCACAACTGAAACGGGCACCCCACTCAGTGCCGCATTTCCACTTAATTCATCAAGTCTCGAATCATCAGTCAGATCATTGACACTCACCCCGGCAAATTTCTGAGCGACATCCATCTGGATGCCCTCCCGATGGTGACCCCAGCCGTGTGGAAGGCTGACCACCCCTGGCATCATCTCAGCAGTAATTTCAACTTTGGCCTGGACGGTGCCGACGCGCGAAGAAATTGCCACCTGTTGCCCCGGTTGAATCTGCCGGTTTTCAGCATCCTGGGGATTCATCAACAACGTGCAGCGATCTTTTCCCCGCACCAGTCGAACGGCATTGTGCATCCAGGAATTATTGCTCCTCAAATGACGCCGGCTGATGAGCCACAGTTGGTCTGAGCTTGTTTCCTGGGTAATCTCTGAAAACCGACGTTCGACCCGTGCCAGATCATTGATAAACACCTCAGGTGCCAGATTGATGCGTTTATCTTGCGTAAAAAGCCGGTGTGGGAGGCAAGGCTGTAACGCACCCAGGTCAATACCATGCGGATGTTGTTTGAGCTTGTGCAGCGTCAGTTGTTGCGAGATGGGTGAAAAGCGAGAGCCATAGGGACCATTCCGCAACGCCCAATCTAAAACAACCTCTGGTGCATTGCGCTTTGCCAGCCAGCGTTTGATCCGCCGTTGCTCTTTTTCAGGGATATGTTTTCCGCCAAGTCTCAAAAACAGTTCTAAGAAAATTTCCCAATCGTGGCGCGAGTTTGAATCAGCCGGAAAGAGCGCCGGGGTATATTTGGTCGTGTTTCGGATGGCCAGCACGTGAAAGACTACATCATAGTTTTCATGCTCTAATCCGGCGGCTGGCGGCAGGATGATATGAGCGTGGCGGGTCGTTTCATTGATATAAAAATCAACCGACACCATAAAATCGAGCCCAGCAAGTGCCGTTTCAAGCTGACTTCCATTTGGCGTTGACAGCACTGGGTTTCCAGCCGAAGTCACCAGCGCCCGAACTTGTCCCGGACCTTCAGTCAACATTTCTTCAGCCATGGCCACGACTGGAAGTTCACCGCCAAATTCAGGCAGGTTGCGAACCCGGCTTTTCCATTTTCCAAAGTGACCTTTGCGCCCCATGCGTCCGGTTAAATCTACGGCATCAAAGGCCGGCAAGGTAAACATCGCTCCGCCTGGGCGATCCAGGTTCCCAGTGACAATGTTGAATACCTGGATTAACCACTGAGCGGTGGCGCCAAATTCCTGGACCGAAACCCCCATCCGACCATAACACACCGCCGAAGGTGCAGCGGCAAAGTCTCGTGCCAGCCGCCGAATAGCCTCAGCCGGAATACCAGTTACATCAGCCACGACTTCAGCCGAATAGCCTTCGACCAGCGGGCGAAGCTGGTCCAGGTTGTCGGTAAATTCAGCCAGTCGCCCCATCTGGACACGGTTTTCAACCAGCAAGGTATTGAGCATCCCCAGCAGAAAATAGACATCCGTTCCTGGGCGAATAAAGAAATGTTCATCAGCAATCGCCGCGGTTTCAGTCCGGCGGGGATCAACCACAATCACTTTTCCACCGCGTTGCCGGATTTCTTTTAACCGGTCGGCAACATCAGGCGCTGACATCAAACTTCCGTTTGAGACCACTGGATTCCCGCCCACAATCAACAGGAAATCTGTCCGGTCAATATCCGGAATCGGGAGCATCAACTGATGACCATACAAAAAGAACCCTGAGAAATGATGTGGTAATTGATCAACGGACGTAGCTGAAAAGCGATTTTTGGTCCCCAATGCTTTGAGCATGAGCGGACCAAAGAGAATCGAACCATAGTTGTGAACATTCGGATTTCCCAGGTATACCCCCACCGCATTCACGCCATGCTGGGCCTGAACACTTCGCAGGCGGGTGGCCACCTCATCAAAAGCGGTTTCCCAACTGATTGGCTCCCACCCGGTTGGAGTCCGGCGAACTGGTTGGCGCAGCCGATTTGGATCCAGGTGAACATCCTTGAGCGCCACGGCCTTGGGGCAAATATGGCCACGGCTAAATGGATCCTGGCGATCACCTTGAATCGAAACGATTTCCTGGTTGTTCACCGTGATTTCGATGCCACACAGGGCTTCACACAAATTACAGGTTCGGAAATGTGATACAGGCGTGGTGGTCATAAAATATTTGGAAGTGCGGGATTAGAAGTTTGGGCTGAAGACATTGGGCTGAAGACATTGGGCTGAGGGTTTGGGGCTGAAGACTCGAAGACTCGGGGCTGAAGAACCAGGGCTCAGGGCTGGGGGCTGAAGACATTGGGCTGAAGAAGTGGTTTTGTTTCATCCCTCATCCTTCATCCCTCATCCCTTCAATCGCCCCAAGCCCTCAGCCCCAAGCCCGATGTCTTCCTGTCTAGCTTGCCGAGCGGCCCATCAGGCGTTGTTGCAGATTGCGATTTTCAAGGGCAATCCCAGCCTGGAACAGAAAAATCTCAAGCACATGGGTATTTGAAAGTGGTTTGTGGTGGATTGAGTTGTCAGCGTACACAAGTCCAATCGTTCCCCCCTGGGTTTGCAACGGGTAAATCACGATTTCACGTGAAGGACACTCACCGACTTCAACTGGAATATGTTTAACCCACCAGTGCGGATTGAGATTGCCGCGAAACGGCTTTCCCTGCGCACACACCTGACCAAAGGTATCGCTTTCAGCAAGAGGAATGCGCAATTTGCGAACTTTGGCGGTTGCTTTTTCAGCCGCTGCCGAAAACCCAAAACCACCCCGTCCAATGAGCTGATCCCCCCTGACCAGAAAGAAAAGTGCCCGGTCAAAGCATTCAGCCAGGAGTCGCATGAGCAACAGAGAAACCTCTGTGGTTTCGTCGGGGTTTTTTAACTGGGAGATGGATTCATGCAGGAGTTCGAGCAACCGCTTTTCAGACCCTTCGTCCTGACGTTCCGGCAAAACAATCGGAATCCCAACATCTGAAAAGAAATCAGCCGCGTCTGGATGCATTGATTCAAAAAGTGAGGCACTGGTCAATTGAGCGACAACGGTCTTGATATGCTCGACAAAGGTTGTGAGCTGGGATTGGGCATGAGGTGAGATAGAGCCCTGAAGGTTTCGCACGTTGGGCCGCGACAGGATTCGCAGAGGATTAAAGGCATCCAGCATCGCCTGAGTCACCTGGGCTGGGTATTCAGCCGTAATCAAGGTGATCGAGCGCTCCCCAATATCTTTTAAACACTTCCAGGCCAGTTTTGGCTCTCCGCCAGGTTGAGGGCTGATTTCCTCAAGATCGGCAATCACCAGGGCAGGTAGCCCGCTGTGCACCAGTTCATCAAACCCGGCGACCAGGGCTTCGGGTGCCAGATTGCTAACCGCATGGACTTCGACCTCAAGATTCGCCAGCGCGTGGCGCAGAGGCAAGACCAGTTCCCCGTGGGGATTGATAATCAAAATGTAACCTTTGCGGGGATGGGGGTCGCTGGTGGAGTGGAGGGCCTGATGATGACGGAGTTCGTCGTGTTGCCGGGCGGTTTCGAGCAGCATTTCCTGGGCATTCAGGCGGCAACTGCCATAGGTGGGAACTTCGGCGACTTGAAAACTAAAATTTCCTTTTTGGAGCTGGACGATGCGGCGGGTAATGCGCTCCAGTTCACGGCGGGCAACATCCTCCAACTGGTCATAGATAATCACCCCCTGCTGAACCAGGATGGCGCCGAGCGGTTTCCAATCACCGGAAATTTGCAAGTCCAGGGCGGCTGCCAGTTGAGCTGCCGTAATAAACCCCGAATCAATCAGCACCTGCCCGAGTGGACGCCCCTGGGCTTCGGTTGCCCCGACCACCAATCCATCACGAAAGGACATCGTGAAGCGACCATCTGCAGTGAGCAGCGTAAGGATTCCGGTGCGCCGGCCAAGGCTGATAATTTGAAGAATGTCCGCCAGAGGAAGTTCCTCAAGTGTCCCGGCAAGGCTCATCGGTTGGTCTCCATCACAGGTTGTTTATGCGGTCGTTGCAGACGAACTTTGAGGCGTCAATGGCGCCGGGTCCTCTTCAGTACCCTCTAAGTCCCGCTTGATGCCATCCAGGATTCCATTGACAAACTGAGTCGCTTCATAGGTACTGAAGCGGCGAGCAATTTCAAGTGCTTCATTGATGACAACAGTTTTTGGCGTCTCAGCCTCATACAAAAACTCATAGACCGCCAACCGAAGGAGGTTCCGGTCAACCACCGCCATCCGGGAAATTCGCCAGTGTTCGGTGCGCCGACGAATCAACGCATCAACCTCATCAAGATGGGCGATTACCCCCAGGGTGAGGTTAGTGGCAAATTCCTGCGCATCAACACTGGTGTCATTGAGTTCTTCCCAATATGTTTTGAGAAGTTCTGGAAGAGTTGGTTTTGCTAAATCAAATTGAAAGAGCATTTGTAAGGCGCACTCTCTAGCCCTACGACGAACACCCATAATATTTCAAATCCTACAGACGGGAAAAAAATTAAAGAGGCTGGAACTTGGAAAGCACTGGAGTCGGCATACACACCAGCGGAATCGGTTCCAGATGCACTCTGCACCCTAACTTGAAAGTTCTTTGTAGAGGTTGAATAACTCCACCGCGGCCATCGCAGCCTCAACCCCTTTGTTCCCAGCTTTCAAACCAGCCCGATTGAGGGCTTGCTCAACGGTGTCAGCCGTTAAGACCCCATAGGTAATCGGAACGTTTGACTCAAGGGAAACCGCTGCGATTCCTTTTGTGACTTCTGCGGCAATATAGTCAAAGTGCGGTGTTTCACCTCGAATCAACGCACCAAGGCAAATAATGGTATCCCACTTCCCACTGACGGCCAGTTTTTTGGCGACCAACGGAATTTCAAAGGAGCCTGGCACCCGGACAACCGCCCATAAGTCAGGTGATCCTCCAAGGCGTTCCAGCGTATCAGTTGCGCCCGAAAGCAATCGGTTGACAACCAGATCATTCCAGCGACTGACCACGATGGCACACCGCATGCCATCAGCATTTAATTTTCCTATAATTTCACGTGGCACAGATTTTTCCTTGGCTGGCGAAAAACCAGATCAGTATGAAAGTTGTGACAAACTTGGGATTCTTTTCTACCTCAGGTGAGGAACGAGGTGTCAAAGGCTGGCATTGGTTATAACATAGCCGGTTGAACCACGCAAAGACACTTTCAATCAAGCTTCCCGAAACCCTGATTGACAACCGACCTATGAAAAATCTCCTTTGCCTTCTCATACTGGTTTTGGCCTGGGCGGAGCCGGGATGTACCCTCCCACCCGACAACCGGGCCCCCGAGCCATTACGGGTTGCGGCTGCCGCCGATCTTAATCCGGCCTTGCAGGAAATGACGACCTTCTTTCAACAAAGAACTGGTCAACCCGTGGAAATCAATTTCGGCTCGACCGGCTTGCTCACCCGCCAAATTGAGCAAGGTGCCCCGGTTGATCTCTTTTTCGCCGCCGATCAAAGCTATACCGATCAACTTCGTAAACAAGGATTGGTCCTAGAAAAATCAACAACTCCCTATGCTCAAGGATATCTGGCTGGTTGGCAACGGGCAGATGCTCCACGGCGAGTAACCTCGCTCGCCGAACTCACCAATTCAGCCATCCGCCGCATTGCGATTGCCAACCCGGACCATGCTCCCTATGGCAAAGCAGCGATTCAGGCGCTGCAAGCCGCGAAAATCTATGATCAAGTCCAATCAAAGTTGATTCTGGCGGAAAATATCAGTCAGGCGTTCCAATATGTCAGCACGGGGAATGCCGATGTGGGTCTGGTGGCCAAATCCCTGGTACCCAGCCGCACCGAAGGACACGTGTTTCCGATTGATTCAGGACTCTATCAACCGCTCAATCAGACCTTATGTATCCTCAAGCGCACCCAACACCCAGACCAGTCCAGACGGCTGGCAGAGTTTGTTTTGAGTCCAGAAGGTCAGCAAATCCTTCAGAAATATGGGTTTGGGGCAGTGAAGAATGAAGAATTGAGAATTGAGAATGAAGAATGAAGAATTGAGAATGAAGAATGAAGAATGAAGAAT
>DAOQNB010000043.1:0-16055 GCA_035335845.1 Acidobacteriota bacterium
ATCTTCAGCATCTGTGTTGGAATTGCATTAAGCGCCGCCTGCGGTTTTCGGGTATTTGTTCCGATGCTGGTGATGAGCATTGCGGCCAAAAGCGGTCATTTAGGGTTAAATCCCGAGTTTCAATGGATTGGGACCTGGTATGCCCTGACTGCATTTGCCGTGGCCACTGGATTTGAAATTGCCGGCTACTATATTCCCTGGGTTGACAATATGTTGGACTGGATTATGACGCCAGTTGCCGTCATTGCCGGGGTTTTGGCGAGTGCCTCGTTGATGGTTGATGCTTCGCCGTTTTTCAAGTGGTCAGTGGCGATTATCGCTGGCGGTGGTGCTGCTGGTGCCATTCAGGGCACGACCGTTGTGCTGCGTGGTGCTTCGACGGCAACCACGGCTGGTCTGGGAAATCCCGCCCTGGCGACGGTTGAATGGGTGCTCTCAACCATTGTGTCAGCTCTGGCAGTTCTGATTCCAATGGCCATGCTGGCGTTTTAGGTTATCTGGGTAAAGTCGGTAGAACCACTGTAAAGGTACTTCCTACGCCAAGCTGGCTACGAACCGAAATATTTCCGCCGTGGGCGGCGACGATGCGCTTCACGATAGCCAGTCCGAGGCCGACCCCGGCGCGTTTTTTGTTGGATTGGGCTTGCTGGTATGGTTCAAACAAATAGGGAATATCTTCAGCGGGAATGCCTTCGCCCGTGTCCGTGATCGAAACTGCCAGCAGGGTTAACCCGGTTTCAACCCCTTTTCCCTGGATAATGGTGACTTCGACGCAGATGGTTCCACCAGATGGGGTAAATTTTATTGAATTGGACAGCAGGTTTGAAAAGACCCGATCCAGTTGTTCAAAGTCAGCACATAGGAGTGGCAGACTGGTCGGGATTTTTTTCTCGAAGGTGATACCCAGTGGTGCCGCGGTCAATCGGGCTGATTCGGCACAGTCATTGAGAAATTGAACTGGCGACATGACCTGGAATTTGTATTTTTTCTCAGTTGAGTCTGCCCGATAAAAATCCAGGACTTCGTTGACGAGGTTCAGAATTTTCTGCACGTTGCGTTCTGCGGCTTCAACAAGTGGCTTGAGTGGGCCCATGTTGAGATCTTCATCATCCTTAATCAATTCCAGGGTTGTGTTGACCACGGTCAGCGGAGACTTTAAATCATGAACCAGCGTCGCGGTGAAATTGGCTTTAAGCTGATCCAGTTCTTTGAGCTTCAGGTTTGCTTCTTGCAGATCACGGGTTCGTGCCTCGACTTTGGCTTCCAGCATCTGGTTTCGGTGCTCAAGCGCCCGGGTATAGAGTCGAAATGAAAGATAAATCGTCGAAGCCAAAACAAATGTATAGACTGCGTAAGCCCAGATTGTTTGCCAGGGTGCCGGGCGAATTTGAATCTGAATGCTGGTGCCCGTTCGGTTCCAGACTCCATCGTTGTTCCGCCCAATGACCTGGAAGGTATAGGTTCCAGGAGGGATATTGGTATAATAGGCCGTGTGCCGGTTTTTAATTTCCTGCCAATCAGAATCAAATCCTTCTAACTTACATTTGAGCAAATTTTTCTCAGCAGACTGAAAACTCAGGATCGAGCAGTGAAATTCAAAATTGTTTTGATCATAGCGGTAGACCTGGGAATCCAGGTGATCAACCGGGCTGCCATTGATCAAAACTTCCTCGATGCAAACCGGGGGAATGTTGGTATTGGTGGGCAACTGTTGAGGATCAATTGCAACGATTCCTTTTCGCATCGGAAACCAGAGCCGGCCCTGGTTGTCCTGGCAGGCGGTTGCAGGGGCAATCCCAACCTCGGTTTTCAGGCCATCCAGCCGATTGTAGCTGGTCAGTGTCAGCGTTGATTGGAGCGTATCGGCCAGTGCATTTAATTCTGAAATCGAAACTCGGAAAATTCCCTGATTGGTCGAAAACCAGAAATTGCCAGTGCCATCTTCCAAAATCTGGTACACCTGTTTGGGAAGTCCGCCCCGTGACCCAATCGCAGTCGTGCGGTTGTTTTGAATGCGGCAGATCCCATTGTTGGTCGTAACCCAGATGGTTCCATCCCGATCTTCATACACGCCAAAAATAATATCTCCGGTGAGGCCGTTCCGGGTTGTGTACTGTGTGATCTCGGAGTTGGAAATCCGCACCACTCCATTTCCATCGGTTCCAACCCAGATTGATCCGGTTCGATCTGCATCCAGGGACAACACCATGCTGAATTTGAGTTCGTTAAACGGTGAAAAAGGAAGAAAGCGACCGTTTTGAAACTGGTCAAGCCCGTGGTCGGTCGCAACCCACAATGTTCCCGATGGGTCTTCGCACAGAGCACGAATATAATTGCCGGAAAGGCCATTTTTGGTGGTGAATGTCTGGAATGTGCCGCGCTCTGGGTCGAGCGTCTTTAATCCGGCATTGCGAGTGCCGACCCAGTACGTTCCGTTGTGATCGCGGAGCATTGTGCGTACACAGGGATCTTCGGTATTTGGAATATAGGTTCGAATTTGCCCATCTTTCATCCGACTGAGTCCGCCATTGGTACCAACCCACAGACTGTGATCCTGATCTGGGAAGACAACCCAGGCGGCATCACTTGGAAGTCCTTCGGTTTTGGTGTACGTCGTAAATTTCCCGTTTTGAAACTGATGCAACCCACCAGTGTAGAGTCCAACCCAGAGGCTTCCTTCTTGATCTTGTATGGCTGAGCAGGCTGAGACTCCGGAAAGACCATCGGATTCAGTAAACGTAGCCACTTTTCCCTGAGAAAATCGAATCAGCCCTTTGGTGTTGGAACCGATCCAGAGATTATGGTCAGTGTCTTCGCAGAGCACGGTCAGGTTGTTATCGGGCATTCCTTCGCGGACAGTCAATTGTGATTCAACCCTTTGGTTCCAGACCTGTACACCACTTCCAAGCGTGCCAATCCACAATTTCCCGCCCGAATCAACCAGCAAACTATTGATGGTGGTGTCAAATGTCTCGCGCAAAATGGCGTGAGTCGGTGACTGAGTCGGATGAAAGGAATAGAGCTGGTTGTTACTGCTGAAATAGATGGTGCCATCCCGCCCTATCGCCACGCCACGCACATCATTTGGGGTTTCTGAACCAGCGGAAACCGTGTGAAAGGTGACAGATTGGCCCTGGATGGTGGCCCAGCAGAGGCCCATCCGCGTTCCAATCCACAATCGTCCGGCTGTGTCCTGGCACAAACTGGTAATAATGTTGCCCGGCAATCCATCGGCAGTCGTTAATCGTGGCCCCCAGATGCCATTTTGATAGCTGTAGAGCCCATCGCCATTGGTGCCAATCCAGAGTGTGCCCCGGGCATCTTCGAGCAGTGACCTGACACCCCCAAATTGATCCTTGAGCGGAAATTGGCTCTGGTCAATTTGAATAAACTCGCGTCCATCAAAGCGGGTCAATCCTTCAAATGTGCCCACCCAGAGATAGCCATCTCGGGTTTGGGTAAGGGTTAAAACGGCTCCTGGCAACAGACCCTGTTGTTGATCCCATGACTGGTGCTGGTATTGGGTAACCATTTTGTGTGGGTCGAGGGCCAGGCAGGGCAACCCGCACCCAATGGCCAGCCAGACACAAAAAAAGAGGAACCGTAATACCATAGGGAGTTGAAAACCTGAGTTGAAAAAAGAAGCTGCGGGAAAATATGCTCAGCAAGGATGCACGTGAGAGTGTTGCCACTGAAGGGGCATCCTTCCTGGGAGTGGCCTTTCAGGTGGTGTGCAATCAGTGTGCCGGAACCGTTATGCGAGCAGTGTGAAACGTAGGTTGTGAGTCAGTTGCTCGTCAAGTTGCTTTTTCTGAGCGGTTTAACTGCTGTTTTTCCACAAAGGTAATTCCATCAGAAGCAGTGCAAACGGGGAATTCTCACCCTGGACTCTGGCATTTTTCAGCCCACCCAGGTTCGGCTTTCTGGTCCTGGAACCCGAAACCTGGAATCAGGCGTTCGGAATCCGGAAACGTGAATCCCAAATTGGTTTGAGAAACCTGAGCAAAACTGGCTACACTGGGCCCGTTTTATCCAACCTCCGAACCATCCAACGCTCTATTCCAATCACATCTCATTCCGACTTTTTTGAAAATCATGGTGTATCGTTTCTTGCTTGTTCTTGTGGCCCTGGGTGTCCTGGGGGGATCCACTGTTGTGAGTATTGACCCATGGCCCACCAGGGTTGCCGCCCAAACTGATCTTCGCGGGCAGGCCCAGCGTGCCTTTGCTGATGGTGAAGTCGAGCGCCGAAAAGGCACTCAGGAATCCCTGATCAAATCAATTGAACTGTATCAGGAGGCCCTTTCTGCCTACCGCAAACTCAAAGACCAGCGTGGCGAAGCCCTCTCCATTTCAACGATTGGCCTGGTGTTTGCCCGTCTGGGCGCCAGCCAGCAGGCCATTGATGCCTATACCCAGGCGTTGGAACTGTGCCGAACACTCAAAGATAAACCCGGCGAAGCCCGCAATCTGATTGCACTCAGCGATGCCTATGACGACATTGGCGAGAAACAAAAAGCGATTGAAGCACAGGCGGCAGCCCTCAAACTCTGGCGCGAGCAGCAAAACCAGTTTGGCGAAGCCACTTCGCTGACCAGTATCGGATTGCTCTATGCCCGGGTAGATCAGCCAAAAACTGCGCTCGATTTTCTTACCCTGGCGCTGGCAAGCTGGCGGGCGCAACAAAACCGTCAGGGAGAAGCGAGAACCTTGAGTTATCTGGCGGGCATTTCGCATGCGCTCGATGATGTGCCTAAAACACTCGAACAGTACACCGACGCGCTATCAATTTTTCGCAGCATTGGCGATAAAGCCGGGGAATCGCAGGTGTTAACCAGTTTGAGCTGGCTCTATCGTGAACTTGGCGAACAAACCCGGGCCGGTGAGTTGCTCACGCAGGCACTGGTCGCCCGTAAAGCCGCCAGTGATCGCCCCGGAACGATTGACGCGCTGACCAGGCTGGCTGTGCTGGCCACTGAAAATCGAGATAAAGCCAAAGCGCTGGCCTCTCTCCAGGAGGCGTTCACGCTGGCAAAAGAAACGAATGACGAATTACCTGTTCAGTTGTTGATCGGAACCGTGAAAGGCGCCAATGGAAACTTTCGCGACGCCTCAGCCGATTTTACCAACGTCGCCCGAGCGGCTGAAAAGCAAAAACGCCGTGACCTCCAGGCCCAGGCGCTCAGTTTGCTTGGGATGACATATTCAAGTCTGGGTGAACTCCCGGCAGCGGCCCAGGCGCTTGAACAAAGTCAAAGCGTGGTCAAGGAAACCGCCGACCGCGTGACAGAATCCAACACGCTCTACTGGCTGGCTCAGGTCAGAATCAAACAAAACCAGATTGAAACTGCCAAACCGCTTTTGGAACAGGCGCTTGGTTTGTATGAACGGCTGCCGGTTGATTTTGCCAAACCGGTATTTCAAACCGCCTATGCACCGACGGCCCAGGATGTTTTTGAACTCTACATTGATGTGACGATGCAGCTTCACAAAGCGCGTCCGACGGTTGGTCTGGCCAGTCAGGCGTTTGAAGCCAACGAACGCCGGGTACAACGCAACTGGTTAGAGTGGCTGGACCGCAGCCAGACCGAAGTCCGGCAGGGACTTGATCTGGCGCTGGTTGACAGGCTCAAAGCCGGACGTCGGAAATTGCGCGACAAGCTTCATTACCAGCAGCGGCTGGCACTTGGATATTCAAATCAGGATCCGGCGATTAAGGTGGCCAACGAAATCACCCAGCTTGAAGCCGAGCTTCGCGAGTTAGAAAGCCAGCTCCGACAGAAATCCCCCCGGTTTGCTGCGCTCAGTCAATCAGGCGCCGGCTTGCTCAAAGACATTCAATCCGGGCTTGGCGGAACCAATGCCGCCGTGCTCGAAATTGCCCTTGGGCGCGAGCGGTCCTATGGCTGGCTGGTGACTGCAACCTCAGTTGATACGGTTCAGCTTCCGTCCCGGTCGGAAATCACTGGACTGGCGCGGCAGTTTTTCGAGCAGGCGAGCAATCCGGCAGCCTCGCAAACACCCCAGTTTGGGCAAACCAGCGAGTCTCTATCGCGAGCAGTGTTTGGGTCGCTGGCAGAGAAAGTAACCCAGCCAACCCTCGCCATCGTGGCTGATGAATGCCTGGAATACATTCCCTGGAGTGCACTTCCCAAACCCGGCACAAATGCACCATTGATTGCCGCTCACGAAGTCGTTCAATTGCCGTCGGCTTCGGCCCTGGCGTGGTTGCAACAGGTATCAGCCAATCGCCCTGCCGCGACCAAAGCGCTGGCGGTTCTGGCGGATCCAGTCTATGACCGGGCGGATTCGCGAGCTGGAAAAATCAAGGGCACGCCACCTGTCCAACCAGTCGCCAGTGGTCAGTTTCGGAGTATCAGTTTTTACCGGGCAGTTCAAACCTTGCGCGAAGTTGGTTTGAGCGGTCCCCAACTGGCGGTTCCGCGGCTCCAACCCGCCAAAAACGAAGCCAAAGCCATTCTCAACGTTGCGCCCGAAGGTTCACGGATTGGGTGGTTTGACCTGCAAGCCAGCCGGGATACGCTGTTGAGTGCCGATCTTTCGCCATTTCGGGTACTCCACTTTGCCACCCACGGGATGGTGAGTACCGAACAACCAACAACGTCCGGTGTGGTGCTTTCGATGGTGAATCTGGCGGGACAGTCCCAGAACGGGTTTGTGCTCGGGCCGGATTTCTTCAATCTCAAGTTGAACTCAGATCTGGTGGTGTTTGGGAATCTGCGGGCGAGTTTGAGTGTCCAGCCACAATCGGGAGGTCTCCACGGTTTGCACCGGGCACTGGCCTACGCCGGGTCACCACGGTTGATGGTCGGAATATGGCCAGTGACCGAACGCGTGGCAACGACTTTTTGGACCGCGTTTTACCGAAATCTTCTGGTTGAAAAACAGCGTCCAGCCGCTGCCCTGCGTGCGGCTCAATTACAGGTGATGAAGGAAAAGAAATGGGCTTCACCCTATTATTGGGCTGCCTTTGGAATGTATGGGGATTTCCGGTAACGCACGGTCTCACAATCTTCAAAAGGCTAACTTATTGAAAAAGTTATGTTTCCCTCAATACTAATTTGTACGAGGCGCTGAATCAGCACCCTACAAATACCTTTATTGTTTTAGTTCCTCGACCAGTTCAGACACATTGCCAAATGGATCAAGAAAGCTCAGCTTTCGCCGCTGAGACCACTTTTCAGCCGTGGCGTTAGGTGACTGATCGGTTACATTCCGCGATTGATCCGGGATTATTTGGATTTTTGCCTGTTCCAGAAATTGGATTGCCAGATCAAATTGAGCCGTTTCAAATACTACCGTGTTAAAGGCGGCACCCTGGTGTGGTTTGCCGGCAACAGGTCGGATCCCTGGCCGGTAGTGCAACATAAAGGCAAAACTTTTATCCTGGTGGCCCAGTGGCAGGTCGAGCGGGAGGTACTTTTCACTCCGAACCTGGAAACCCAACACCTGCGTGTAAAACTGGCGGGCGGGTTCCATCTCAGGCACTGTAAATCCAAAGTTATACAGGCGTGGTTCCTGAAATGGCTCAACTTTGACAATTGTTTGATGCATCAGCGAAATCGAACGTCCAAATGGGTCCACGATGGAAATTGCGTTGCCGACACCTTCTTTTCGAGGGTGTTTCTCAGCAAAAGGAACCTTCAGTGATTTCATTCGGGCCATTGCCTGGTCGAGATCGTTGACCTGGAGTGTAAACGAAGCATCCGTATCAACCGGGCTGGCCTTGCGGAGTTTCTTCACCCGGTTGAGTACCAGTTTGACCCGTTCATTGGTTTCCAGAACAACCGAGTTGGGAAAGCCACTCCGGTCTGCAACCTGAAAGCCGAGTTGGCTGGTGTAAAACGTGAGAGCTTTGTCCATGTTGGTGACATTGAGCTTGACGGCATGGGTTCGAATGATCGGAGTTTGGGGAGCTGGAAGTGAGATCCTGCTGGTTGTGTCGTTTGGTTGATTTACTGCAATTCCAGCTTGAAGAAACCAGAACATCGCCCAGAAAATTGCAAATCGCTTCATACGCAACACCTTGTGGAGAATGAATTGGAGTGCCTGGTTTTTCAGTTTCAATCCCCAAGTATCTTCAACTCCTGGCTGGCTGGCTGTGCGAAAATTGCTTTTTTTACTTTCTCAGGAACGAAGAACGCGTGTGTGTGGCGAGCATCCAAAGTGGCGTTTAAACAGACGAGCAAACGAACTTGTATTTTCAAAGCCCACCGCAAAACAAACTTCGGTGACAGTGTGGCGATGAGTGGCAAGGAGTTGCCAGGCGTGACTGAGACGGACAGTCGTCAAAAACTGATGAGGTGTCTGGTGAAACACCTGGGTAAACAATCGCAAGAAATGATGACGTGACAGACAGGCAGCCCCGGCCATGTCGGTCAACGAAATTGGTTCGGCATAACAGGATTCGATGAAATCACGGGCCCGAAAGAGTCGTTTGAACAACTCAACCCGAGTCGAGCGGCGAACCATCGGCAGCTTTTCAATTTCCTGTTGAATGTGGGCGTGTTGCTGCAACAATCGTTCAATCAAAAAATGATACTGCTCATCTAACCAGCTTTGGGTGATTTCGTTGGTTTGGATCCGCTGGTGAATGTTCGCTAAAATTGGTGAAATGAGGTGATCCACTGGCCGTCGGTGCTGAAAAAAAAGCTCAGGAGGCTGTGTGTCCTGGCTTTCAGGATGGTCAACCAGCCAGGCTGCCTGTTTGCAGAACACAGAAAGTACTTCCTGGGTCAGATCATCACGGAAGAAGACACAAAATGATTCCACCGGAGCAATTGATTCAATTGAACTGGCATAGGGTTGATCCTGGTTGATGACGAGATAAGAATGCTGGTCAACCACAACCGGATGTCCATTGATTTCATACCGTTCACACCCTTGAAACGTCGTTTTGATTGAAAGTGGTGCTGTGTGCTGGGCAAACGCAATTTGATCGGTCAGGGCATGGATAATGATCGTCTCCTGACCAAACAGAGAAAGGAGTCGCCGGGTTTCTGGTGCTTGATAATCAGTTCCAGGAAATGAACGCAATATCATGCCAATGAGGGTTCAGGGTTTTCGAAAAATGTCACTTTGTCATCTATCGTCTTTCGGAAAAAGATTCCCTCTGGGAACGCCGGCATCTTGCGGGTAACTGATTGGATATGAACCACTTGGTGCCGGCAGGATGCCAGCGTTCCCAGGAAATATTTATCTGAAAAGCTGTAGTCACCCAGTCACCTCGTCATTGCTTCTGGTCACAAGGCAAGATCAGTTTCAGGTAGCTGGCAGACTCACAATACAGAACCTGATTGGTTTCAACATCCAGGATCAAGTCGGTGCTTCCAACGCGACCCCACCAGACTTGCAGGAAGAGGAGCTTTTCGTTGAGCCATTTGGCATCTACGCCGTAGGAAGCATGGTTGCGAAATTCGAGTTTGAGATAACCCGGATTGGCTTTGTTTCCTTCGACAAACAGGACTGTGGTCCAGGGACCAGGCCGCATGGTGTCAGGTCGTTTTGACGTTACCCATCTGGTTCGATGTGGCGAGAAGAGTTTTTCTGCGCTGTTGACTTGTTTTCCTTCGTCAGAATTGGCATCAAGGGTGGAAATTACGATTTTGTCGCCCACCAGTCTTTCAGGCGCATAGTCAACTTTGTCTAACTCATCACACGTTTTCGGAGGCGTTGGTTTGGTTTCCTGCGTCGCCGCTTGAAAAAGAAAACCTGAACCAACCACCAGCGCGACAACGGCCAGCAAAAGCAAAAAGAGGCGTGGCATATGACAAACACTCGTTGGAAAGGGGATGGTCCTCGATTTGAGGATAATGGCCTGTTTTTAGATGAACTGGCATCGCACTTTCTCGTGGGCTGCCCACAGTGTCAGAACTGTGCGCTGGTACGTCCGATTGGTGAACGCTACCCGTCAAAAGCCAGGGTGACCTGTGGTGCCTGCGGTTTGGCTCAGGAACAGGCGTTTCGGTTTGACGACTGGCAGGGCCCGGTGGTGGTGACTATCGGTCAGAAATGTGGCCGGTGTGGCGCCTGGTTGCGACGACCACCAAAGATTCTGGATCAGTCTCCGCCAAAACGCCACTCAAAAATGAATTGCCCCGGATGTCAAACCAGCAACGTCATTGAGTGGACCATTCACCCGCTTTCACAAGGAAGACCTGTAGATTGCTATTTTGGACATCCGTTGTGGTTCCAGACTCCCTGTTGCAGTGAAATCCTGTGGGCGTACAACCAGCCACACCTGGAATTTTTAAAAGCCTATGTCGGGGCAACTCTGCGTCACCGTCAACCCAATCACAACCAGTCCCTGGCCAGCCGATTACCGCGCTGGATCAAACTGGCCAAACATCGGGATGAAGTGCTGCGGGCCATTCTGCGCATGGAAGTGTTGATGCCGCCAAACGTTTGATCCAAAAAAGCCTTGTTGAATTTGGAAAACTGGTGTTCACTGGGAATCCACTGCTGGCACCTGCCTTTGATCTCTGTTTCAATCTGAAAAAACCGAAAGTGAATAGCCATCCCCAGACTGAGGATTCCCCCGACCTCAGTGACTCATTGCCTGCTCGGAAAGGTTACCTGGCATGAAGCATTTTCAACTCAGCAGCCTGGTCTGTCTGATCCTGGTGTGTGGTTCGGGATTGGCCTGGGGGCAGCCTTCACCTGGTCAGCCGCCGCGCTTAAAATTCAAGCGCATTACTCTGGAGCAGGGGTTGTCAAGCACTCTGGTGCGCTCTGTCAACCAGGATCATGATGGATTTATCTGGTTTGGAACTGAAGGTGGGCTCAATCGCTATGATGGGAATGCCATAAAAGTAATTCGCTCCAAATCCAACGAACCTGATACGTTAGCGAGTAATTACATTGATTTGATTTATCAGGACCAGCAGAAACGGTTGTGGATCGGCACCGCCGGCGGAGGCTTGCACCAGTTTCTGAGAGATCAGCAATTTACCCTTTTTCGCAATGAGCCACGCCGGGCCGAGAGTCTGATCAATAACTGGGTCAAGACTATGGTTGAGGATAGCCAGGGACAGCTCTGGGTTGGAACTGACGGTGGAATAACCATTTTTGATGCTCACGGGAAGTTTGTGAAATCATTTCAGGTTGACGGTACCTCTGCACGCAGCCTGAGCCATAACTATGTCAAAATAATATATATTGATCGCGCTGGAACTCTCTGGGTCGGCACCGATGGCGGATTAAACCGCTTTGATCCGGCTGATCAAGGATTTACCCGGTTTCAGCATAATCCGGGCAATCCCAATACCTTGAGTAGCAATCTGGTCAAAGCCATTTTCGAGGATTCTGCCGGTCGGCTCTGGATTGGAACCGATGATGGATTAAATCTGTTTGACCGGGCAACTCAGACTGTCCGCCGGTATTACCACACGCCAACACAACCTGGAAGTTTAAGTAACGACACCGTGACCTGTATTCTGGAAGGGAAAGCCGGTCAGCTTTGGGTGGGAACAGATGGTGGCGGTATCAATCTATATGATCCTCAGACAGATCAATTTTCGGCGGTTCGATATGATCCTCACGACCCATACAGTCTGAGCAGTGATCGGGTGACCTGTTTTTTTCGCGATGGTGCTGGATCGCTCTGGGTTGGTACCTACGGCGGCGGAGTGAATTTCTTTGACCCGCTGATTCAACGGTTTCAGGTGATCCAGTCAGACCCGCTCAACCCAAACAGCCTGAGCCTCAATCAGGTCTGGTCAGTGTGGAAAGATCGTCTTGGCGCCATCTGGATTGGGACCACCGGCGGCGGACTCAACCGGTTGGACCCACAAACTGGTCAAATGACAGTTTTTCGGGCAGGCCCAGGCCAAAGCACCCGTCTCAGCCACGATGAAGTCCTGGCCATCTATGAAGATCGTCTCGGTGCCATCTGGATTGGGACTCGAAGCGGCTTGAACCGATACAACCCCGAGAAAAAGGGCTTTGTACGGTTTTTCCACAATCCAGCCGATCCCCAAAGTCTGAGTGGCAATCACGTCATTACATTTGCCGAGGATCTGGCCGGTCGGCTTTGGATTGGCACCTATGGCGAAGGTCTCAACCTGTATGACCCAAAACAACAGCGGTTTACTATTTTTCGACCCGACCCGACGCAACCCAATAGTCTTTGTAATAACGTTGTGAATTATCTATATCGGAGCCGTGATGGGATGATCTGGATTGCAACTGCCGGCGGGCTCAACCGCCTGGATCCAGTGACGCTCACCTTTACTGCTTTTCGGCACGACCCGGCAAATCCCAAAAGCCTCAGCCATGATGTCGTGTATTCCATCCGCGAAGACAATGCTGGTCGGTTGTGGGTTGGAACCAGTAGCGGCTTAAATCTGTTTGACCCACAAACCGGAGGATTTACGGTTTTTTCTGAAGCAGACGGTTTTCTCAATGACACCATCCTGGGCATTTTGACCGATGAAACAGATCATTTATGGTTGAGTACCAAGAAAGGACTGGTGAAATTTGACCCCAATCAACGGCAGGCGCGTGTTTTTGATATGCGTGATGGGCTGCCGAGTGACGAATTCAATAAAAATGCCTTTTTTCAAAGCCCTGACGGAGAATTATTGTTTGGCAGCACCGCCGGGGTGGTTCGATTCTATCCAAACCGGTTGACCAGTAATTCATTTGTTCCGCCAGTGGTCATCACGTCGTTTCGAATTTTTGACAAACCGTCTGAGCCGTATACTGGTGATTTACTGACCCATCCGATGGCACAGGGTGATTCGGCGGTGGTGGTCTTGCCCTATGATCAGAATTTTTTCAGTTTCGACTTTGCTGCCCTTAATTTTATTCTGCCGGAGAAAAATCAGTATACCTACCGTCTGGAAGGGCTTGACCCACGCTGGATTGAGGCCGGAACCCGGCATACAGCGAGTTACACGGCGGTGCCTCCGGGAAGTTATGTGTTTCGGGTGAAAGCTTCAAACAATGATGGGATCTGGAATGAGAGGGAGTTGACGGTTCGATTGACGATTACACCTCCGCCGTGGCAGACCTGGTGGGCGAGATTGCTCTATGTCACTGGTCTGGTTGGTGGTGGATTTTGGCTCGTGTCGTCCCGAGTTCAGAAATTCAGGGAACGGGCTGAACTCCGCGAAGTCCGGCTCCGGGTCAAAGCCGCCGAAGCCGAAGCCCAGGTGGCTCATCTCCAGGCTGAAGCTGCTGAACAACTGCGCCGCCAAAATGAAGCGCTGGCGCGAAAAAATACTGAACTCGAAGCCTCGCAACGCCAGGCTGACCGGATTTTCTCAACCCTGACCGAAGCCCTCGAAGGAATGGTCCTGGACGGGAAATACCGTCTGGATGAAAAGATCGGGATTGGCGGGTTTGGCGCTGTCTTTCAAGCCACGCATTTGGGGCTCAATCGAAAAGTGGCGGTCAAAGTTTTTCGCCCCTTGCCAGGAAATGATTCGGCTGAGCAACTGGAGCGATTTCGACGCGAAGGGATGTCAGCCACCAAAGTCAATCATCCCAATGCGATTGCAATTCTGGATTCTGCCATTTCTGAAGAGGGAATTGCCTATCTGGTGATGGAGTTTCTGGTTGGTCATACGCTGGCAACCGAACTTCACAACCGAAAGCGATTGTCGCTCAAACGATGCGCCGAAATTCTGACTCCGGTGTGTCAGGTTCTGGATGAGGCCCATCGGGCCGGGATTATCCATCGCGACATCAAGCCGGAAAATATCTTTCTGCACCAGGGAAGCCAGGGCGAAATCATCAAACTGCTTGATTTTGGAATTGCGAAACTGACCGGAACTGAAGCCACCAGCCTGGGCAATCTGACCCTGACTGGAAATCTGATTGGAACGCCGATGTATATGTCACCGGAACAATTGCGCTATGAACCCTATGACGGCAAGGCAGATGTGTACAGTCTGGGGGTCACTCTGTATGAAATGCTTTGTGGCCGAACTCCGTTTCGTTCGACCAGCAACAACGTGGTTGAAATTATCTTAAAGCAGATGCGGGATGACCCACCACCAATGCGGTCAGCCAATCCAGAGATTCCATTTGAAGTTGAGGCGGTTGTTCGCAAAACCCTGGATAAAGACCCCGCCAACCGACCCTCCCCGCTTGAACTGGCCAACGAATTTGCTGCTGCTGTGGCTGGCTATCTGGTTGGGGTATTACCTGATTCCCCAACCGAAACCAACCTCCGGATCGAGCCTGACGAGGATGAATTGCTTGAGAATCACCCAACCTTGACGACGGCTGAAGTTCAGGAGAATGCCCCGACCGTTGCTTTCCAAAGACCGGAAACCCCAGAGGAACCGGGCTGAAGACATTGGGCTGAAGACATCGGGCTCGGGGCTGAGGGCCATAAGCGCCAGGGGATAAAGGAGATGACCCCAATCTAATACCAATTAGGGTTCAGGGTATCGGGTTCAGGGTTCAGGGAAATACAATTTCTTCAATACCTTAGCCTTCCCGTAATACGAGGACTTCATTGCAAAATGGTATAAACAAGGAGACACGGGCAATAACTTGTTCTCAATGTGCCAAAGTTTCCTTCATCTTGGTGGCTTATGGGGTTGGGGGGACGTTCCGGGAAAAGACAAAAAGGACGAAAACCGGATTTCGAAAAACCTGAACCCTGAACCCTGAACCCTGAACCCTGAGCCCTGAGCCCTGAACCCTGATTATTTGCTGGCATCAATAAACACATCCACCTGCTGGCCAACGTAGACCGGAAAGTCTGGCGAGCGGAAGCGATAAATCACCTGCAGAACACGCACATCCACGCGTTCGGTGTTATCGCCAGTCAGGCTCTTTTTCGGTGTGATATAGGGCTCAATTCTCACAAATTCGAGGGCAATTTTCTTGGCCGTATCGCCTTTGAGTTGAGCTTCGGCAGGCAGTCCCGGCTTGACCCGCGAGGCATTAATTTCGTCTACGTCTACCCGAACCTGCAAATAATCGGTTTCCCCAAATAACATCGGAGGCGTGGTCGGAGTTGAGGAAACAAATTCACCCAGCCGAATATTGATTTGCAGCACACGACCATCCTGAGGGGCTTTAACTTCCAGGCGATCAAGATTGACCATCAGTTCCTGGCGTTGCGCCTGGAGCACTTTGAGATCAGCTTCAGCCTGGAGCAGGCGCGCTTTGACGCTGCGAAGTTGAGCCGCCGTTTGTGCCAGTTGGGCTTCGGCCTGTTCGACCCGTGCTTTGGCGGCATCACGAGCCGCCACGCTTGAATCATAAATCCGGGTGGATAAATCCCCTGATTTCACCAGTTGCGCATTCCGATCCAGGATTTGCTGAGTGTCTTGCAATTGAGCTTTGAGGACTGAAATGTTGGCCTGGGCGCTTTGCTGGGCTGCTTCAGAATTACCGATTTCGGTCTGAACTGTCTCGATATTGGCTCTGGCACGTTCGATATTGGCTTCAGCCGTGGCCAGTTTGGCGCGCAGTTCCCGGTCATCAATCCGATAGAGACTGGCACCCTGTTTCACAAAATCATTTTCCTTCACAAAAATCTGAGTCACCTGGCCTGGAATTGGCGGGGCTAAATTGATGTTCCGGCTGGCGGCTTCAATGATTCCAGCACCGGCAATTGTTTTGAGGAATGTATTTTGCGCCGGAGGATTGAGTGGTTTCGCTGGGGTTGGTCGTTGGGCTGAAATCATGACCCAATAGATGGCAAAGACAATTCCAGCAATCGGTAACAGGATGCTGAGTAGCTTTCGCATAGAGATTCCTTCGGAAAATTGGTGACTGGTGTTAGGGCTTGTCAGTACCACCTGCGTGAGCGGGTGGGGTTGAAAGCCAGCCGACCCACCCACTGACGCGGGTGGTACTGACATATCGATTCTTTTGATTTGTCCCCCCGCAAAATCCGGTAGAAGCTTGAACTCTGAACTCACGTCACATGGTCTGGATTTTCGTGAATTGAAAGGATGCGTCCGTCCAGCATTTCGGCAATTCGGTCACCATAACCAAAAATTCGGTTGTCATGGGTGACCACCACAATGGCACGGTTTTCGCTCAAGGCCGTCTTGCGAAACATTTCC
>DAOQNB010000044.1:0-15818 GCA_035335845.1 Acidobacteriota bacterium
GTCGAACGTCAAACACATACGTATCAATTTCATCCAACCGCTCTTTGCTGACATAGGTCACGTTATATTTTGGAAGATCTTCAGTGGTAAGGGAAAACGGCTGGGTACTGGCAATATCACGCAGATCATTGGCGGTAATCTGTAACTCCTTCAGAGTTGATTGGGGAAATCGGACAATCCGCTCAATGCGTTTCCCCTCATCAGTAAATAAAATATCTGAAACTCGATAAAATTCACCGTTTGGGCGGTCATCAAAATCCAGGGTTTGGAGCCGGACTTCCTGACGAAAAGTATAATTGGCACGTGCGGCACGAAATTCGGATTCTTTGGCCGCGCATTGACGAATAATGTCTTCTATGGCCAGGGAACTCCCTTTTTGGACTGGCGGCGGAGTTTTGGATTGTGATATCGGCGTTGGAAGCTCACGTTCCTGACCACTATTCCCACTGGAGGAGGTCAGTCCAGACTGTCCAGACACCATCAGGGCAATTCCACACAGAAACAAAACCACACGTCGCGTCATCCCAAAGAATGAAGGCACTTTCCTGATCACCATAAAATCGGTCTCCTCAAAGAAAGAATTTTTCCGGATTGGGTAAAGAATGATAAAGAGTTGTGAGTTGCAGTTTGCAAGAGTTCGATTCTAGCTTAAAACGGTTGAGGACCAAGTGCTTTCTGCAAGTCCTAAGATTAATGATTGAATCGCGGCTCAGATGTGGGCAAATCTCTGGATGTTGTCTTCCCAAATTATGTAAAATACAGCGAATACATTCCTTTTTTCGCTTTAACCCCTTACCTGGACACCATTTCCCCCTGATTGATTTATGAAGACCTTGATCTGGTTTGCGGCACCGGCATTTGCCTTATTGATTCTGTTGGAAACGCTCTATGACCTCTGGCAAAAGACCCACGAGTACGAAGTCAAAGACACCGTGACCAATATCACCCTTGGATTTGTCAGTATGTTTATGGACCTGGGCTGGAAACTCTTCATTCAGGTTCCAGCTTACTGGCTGCTCTATAACCTGACGCCATTGCGCATCCCCCAAACCTGGTGGTCGTGGGGGATTGTGATGATTCTGGTTGACTTTGCCTATTACTGGTTTCACCGGTTTAGCCACGAAAGCCGGTTTTTCTGGAATTTTCACGTGGTCCATCATTCAAGCGAGCACTATAACCTGAGTGTGGCGGTCCGGCAGAGCTGGTTTGGAGGTGCCGTGTCGTGGGTGTTTTATGCGCCGATTGCTTTGATGGGATTTGACCCCATGATGATCATTACAGCCTATGCCATCAATTTGATTTACCAGTTTTGGATTCATACCAAATTCATTAAATCCCTCGGCCCACTGGAAGCCATTCTCAACACACCAGCCCATCACCGGGTTCATCACGGCGTCAACGAACCCTATCTCGACAAAAATTATGCTGGCATGTTGATCATCTGGGATCGAATGTTTGGCAGTTTTACACCCGAAATTGAAACGCCGCGGTACGGTATCATCAAGCCGCTCAGAAGCTTCAATCCCGTTTGGGCCAACTTTCATGCCTGGGTCGAAATGGTTGAAACCATGCGGACCCGGGTCGGGCTGGGTGAAAAACTGCGGTGCATCTGGTCCGCACCCGCCATGCTGCCGAAAGCACCGTGACGACCAACACCCACAGATCAGCCAAAAGAACATTCAGGGACGCATCAACTTCACGGCTGCGTCCCTGAGCTGTTTGAGCATCCAAAAAAACTGCAAATTGACAATCTTCAACGGCTTGTATACCTTTGCAGCCGAGTTGCTCACACAAATACCGACCCCCTCCCGCGAAGGAAACCTCACACAATATGGCATTCGATAAAGAGAAATCGCTGAAGTTGGCTGGGAAGTATGTCCAGCAGGGCAAAATTGCCGCCGCCATCGAGGAATATCGGAAAATTGCCTATGCAGACCCCTACGATCTCAACATTTTAAATACCCTTGGCGACCTGCACGCCAAGAACAATCAGCCGGAAGAAGCTGCGTTGCAATTCCTGCGGGTGGCCGAATCATATCGGGATTCGGGTCAGACCAATACGGCCATTGCGGTCTATAAAAAGATTCTCAAGCTCAATCCGTCAAACATTGAAATCATGCTGATGCTGGCGGATCTCTATACCAGGCAAAAATTGCTGATTGAAGCCCGCCAACTGTATCTTGGCCTGATTGACCTGCACCGGCAAAATGGACAAAACCGGCAGGCCCTGCGGGTGATGGAACGCATTGCCAACAATGATCCGGAAAATGCGGTCTTGCGGTTTGAAATTGCGGCAGGGTATCACCTGGAAGGGTTAAATCAGGAAGCGTTTGAATTCTACCTGCAAGCTGGCCAGGAGTTTTTCCGCAAAGGGCGCGACACCGAAGCCGTTCAATCATTTCAACGGGCGCTTTCAATCACGCCAGATTCCAAACCTGCGCGTAAGCTGCTGGTCGAAGCCTTGATTCGCCAGGGCGAAATCAAAACGGCACTGGGGATGCTCGACTACTTGCTCAAGCGAACCCCGGAAGATATTGACCTGATCCAGTTGCTGGGGCGAACGTATCTTGGGGCCAAAATGCTGGAATCAGCCGACGCCACGTTTACCCATCTGATGACGCTCGACCCAAACCAGTATGAGGCGTTGCTGGAGGTCGGGCGGGCGTATGCTGACAACAAGCAGTTTGACCACGCCATCACACTCATCGGTCGCTGCCTGGATACGCTGCTGGATAAGAAGCAGAAGAAAAAAGCGACCGGGCTGCTCAAACACATTCTCAAGGCAAATCCAAATTACCTGCCGGCCCTGAAATTGCTGGCTAATATCTACTCACGAGTGCGTGAAAAACGAAATCTGGTCGCAACCCTCAACGCCATTGTTGAAGCCTCACTTCGACAGGGCCTGCAAACTGAGGCCAGTTATGCGCTCCAGCAATTGATGGAAGCCGAACCTCAGGAAACGGCTCATAAAGAACAACTTGATACGCTTGAGAAAAAAGACGACCAGGAATCCACGGCACCAACCTCCAATCCTGATTTTCCGCCTGGGTTTGAAGCCGCTTCGGCACTGAGTTCCTGGCAACGGAGCTTTCAAGCTGGCGGTGATAATCCATTTGCTTCGGGTGGCACCACCTCGACGTTTGGCGGGACTTCACCGTTTACAACCCCAGCCAGACGTGAGCCAGCCGAAGAAATCAGCTATGAGTTCAGCGCTGAACTCTTAGAACAGAGCATTGCCCAGAACCCGGAATTTGGCGCCGCCCGCTTGAAACTGCTCGAAGACATGGTGGCGGGAAACCCTGAATACATCGAAGCCCGACTCAAACTGAAAGAACTCTATCTCAACAATCGCCTCAAAGAACGGGCCGCGTTGCAATGCCTGGAAATTGCCCGGCTCTATGACGCCAAAAATGAGTCGGAATCGGCCAAAAAGCTTCGTGATGAGGCCTATACACTCCATCCTGGATTGAAAGACCAGGTCGCGGCACCTGCCGCACCCGCCGCACCGCCCGCCGCCGCTTTGGTTGAAAGCTTTGCGCCGGCCCCTGTTGCAGAGCGGCAATTCCAGTTTGCCCCCATTGAATCCAAGCCATCTGAAGAAACCAATACCGAAGTCATGCTGGCCTTGCTCGGCATTGCCAGCCGGCGTCAGTTTGACAAGTTTCTGGATCGTGAATGGCGCCGCGCCGCCCGAAACCACGTCCCCATTGCGCTGGTCATTGTGGATATTGACTATTTCCGCTCGTTCCGCGAAGGGTTCGGCAATCAAAAAGGTGACGACCATCTCAAAGCCATTGCCCAAACTCTTAACGACGAACTGAAACGGCCCGGTGATCTCCTGGGGTGTTATGACCACGATCAGTTGATTGTCTTACTGCCCGAAACCCCGCCGGATGGAGCCTTGATTGTGGCCGAAAAACTTCGCGCCAAAATCGAAGCCCTCGGCCTCCCCAACCAACGTTCGCCAAAAGGTATCACCACCATTAGTTTAGGTCTGGCTGCACTGACCCCTCAACAACGCGCGACCGAAGCATCATTAATTGATGCCGCCGAGCTGGCTTTGTACCAGGCACAACGGGGCGGTGGAAACCGGGTTGTCAGCGGGCACCCTCTGTAACTGACCAACCTGACAAAATGACTGGGTGACAACTGGTCAGTTGTCACCTGGTTACGTATCATCCTGCCATTTTGTGTGGAACCTTTTCTTTCGCCTTGCGACTACATACCTGCTGATGAAACAGGTTAAACGCATGCGCGTCATTCACCCCAATTCATGAGCAAAACCGACGAAGAACTCATGCGTGATTTTCAGCGAGGCGACGAAGCTGCGTTTGCCGTGCTGTACAACCGCTATCGAGTTCTGATTTATCGCTTTCTGGCACGCAAAATCAGCAGCCCAACCCGCGCTGAAGACCTGACACAGGAAGTCTTTATGGCGGTGGTGCAGCATGCGCGCGAGTGGCGTGAAGAAGCCTCGGTGAAGACGTATTTTTATCGCATCGCCTTTAACCGTGCCGTCAGTGAGCTTCGTCGCAGCGAACACAAGGTCATGGTGGCCGAACAAGATCACGACTCAGAAGATGGGCCGCCACCCAAAGAAGCCGTCAGTACCGACTCGCCCGCTCAAGATTATGAAACTCGGGAGCGGGCACGTCTGGTTCGCGAGGCACTCAAGGAAATTGATCCGGATTTCCGGGACGCCATCTTGCTCAAAGAGTATGAAGAACTGAAATATGAGGAAATTGCTGAGATTTTAAATGTTGCGGTTGGCACGGTAAAATCGCGAATCTTTCGCGGCAAACTGGAACTCAAAAAACGACTCGAACACCTTTTTACCTGAGGCCGGATTTGGATTTCCCCAAGCCCCAAGCCCTAAGCCCTAAGCCCTAAAGTTATGTCTGCTGAACACTCTGAACAACAATTCGAAGCCTTTTGCGAAGACCTGGAAGCCTATGTTGAAGGCGCGCTTTCAGACGTGCGTCGGCGCGAAATCGAATCGTTTTTAAAGGATTCAGCCGAAGCCCGTGAACTCCTGGCTGAATTTCAGCAGGCGAACTCACTGTTTGCGGCCCCTGAATGGGACGTCCCGGAACCCCACCATCTGCCAACCGCTCAGGTCATCCTGGACCGGGCTCGTGAGCAAGCACCTTTTTGGCACCGCTGGTGGCAACACGTAGGGGGCCTCCTGCCCAAACCTTTGACCTCACCAGTTTTTGCCTCAGCTCTGGCACTGATCGTGCTCTTTAGCGCAACCTGGTATGTGGTGCGTCCGACATTTCTGTCAAAGCCGGAAATGACGGCCATGCAAAAAGATACGGCACCACCGGCTGGAGCCGCAGCCCCAGCTTCATCCACGGTTCCAGCAGCCCCCAGCCGTGAACCGGTTGGACCTTCAGCCCGTCCAGCAGAAGGACCAGCCAAACAAGCGGCACCAGCGTCCCCGGCTCAGGTGGCTCCAGATCCAGCCTTGGGAGATGAACTTGATAGCCCAGCCACCGATTTGAAAAAAGAAAAGTCCGCCAGCGAAGGCCAGGTACAACCGTCATCAGGTGCCAGAATGGAAGAAACCGCCAAGGGTGGGGAGTCCAAAAATGAACGGGAAGATGCCGACGGCCTTGTGGCTCAATCCCAGCCTGAAATGGCGGCTGCCGCACCCAAAAAAGCCGATGATTCCATTGCGTACAACAAAGTAGCGGCACCGTCACCTCCGCCAGCACCAGGAGCCGCAGGAGCAGCCGCGACTGGACCAACCAAACCTTCAACCACGATTACTGCTTCCGAAATGGAATCACCTGACCGCAACCGGAAAGCGGCCTCGGAATTTCGAGCGAAGGCCCCCAAACCAGCCGACCAGGGATCAAGCCGGCAGCAACTTCGTTCGGTAACACTGGTCCTGGTCCCACCCAACCCGGAAACCGCCCGCACCCGCGTGGCCTCGGTCACCCAACAGACCGGAGGACAGGTTCTATCGTCCAGACAATCGGGAACAGCCTATTTGATTGTGACATCACGAATTCCGGCGTCCCAACTGGATGCGTATCTTTCGAAGATCCGGAGTCTCGGCACCATCACCAAAGAACAACAAGAAGCCCTTTCAGCCGCGGCTCGTCGTGAAACTGATAAAAACCTGGACCGCTCGAAAGATCTTCGCGATGACGAATCCGGCTATGTCACTGTGGTGGTTCAGATTCGATTGACGAAGTGACAACTCAGGCGGAAAAATCCAGGGCTCACGGCTTGGGGCTGAATAAGTCGGGCTGAACAAGTTGGGTTGAAGAACTGGTTTTATTTCATCCCTCATCCTTCATCCCTCATCCCTTCAATCGCCCCAGCCTGCTTGCTTCAGCCCCAGCCCGTAGTCTTCAGCCCTGAGCCCAAGGATGTTGCCGCCCTGCCTATGAAAAGCCCTCCTCTTCCTCATCCAGACCTCCCGTACGGTTCAATTGCCAAAGGATATGACCGGGGAATGCGCTTCTTTGAGCAGCATCTCTTCGGGTGGCGGCGAGCTGAACTCATTCCCAAAGCGACCGGAGATGTTCTGGAACTTGGGGCGGGAACAGGAGTCAATTTAATGCTTTACACCAGTGCCCGCTCGCTGGTGCTGACCGATCCGGACCCGTTGATGCTGGAGAAAGCCCGGACCAAACCCCGGTTGCCAGGGCTTGAGGTTCAGTTTATCCAGGCTGGCGCCGAACACCTCCCGTTTCCTGATCAGAGCTTTGACACGGTGGTTGCGACCCTTGTGTTTTGTAGTATTCCCCGCCCAACAGTTGCCCTGGCTGAAATTCGACGGATACTGAAACCCGGCGGTAAATTACTCATGCTTGAACATATCCGCCCTTCCCCGCTATTGTTAGGATTCGTCACAGATTGTTTAACTCCGCTCCAAAAACGGCTCTGCGGTGGCTGTCACCTGAATCGTCGAACGGTTTCCACAGTTCAGGCCCAGGGATTTTCTATCCAACACGTCAATTTTTCTAAATTTGACGTTGTGGCAACCCTCGAAGCCACGCTTTCTTATCCGAGTTCATCACCCAGTGCTCATTGGAAGACATGAAAGAATTCAGGCTTTCAACTCACTTTGAGCAAGGTCTCGACCTCACATTTCACTCTATCAGCGATTAGGCCATCTACCATGAACAGCCAGGATTCGGCACGCCCCATAAGCCGTTTCTGCAGACCACACCCTGTCTGGCGTGTGATCCTGCTCCTGGTGTCTGTGCTCGGTCTTTCCTCGCCCGGATTGGCGCTGGAACCAACCAAAAACATTACCCAATACATTCACGATGTCTGGCAGGATGAACTTCCACAAGTCTCAGTGTTGACGGTTGCCCAGACAAAAGACGGCTATCTGTGGTTGGGGACATATGAAGGACTGGTCCGCTTTGACGGGATTCAGTTCACCGTGGTTCACCCGCAAAACCTGAACATTCCCAAAAGCAACGGAGTCTTTTCCCTGTTTGAAGATTCACAGGGCCGACTTTGGATTGGAACGGTTGGTGGTGGGTTGTTGTGTCTCAAAGACGGGCAATTTTCTGGTTATTCAATTCAAAATGGGCTGCCAGACAACAGCGTGCGCGCCATTTGCGAAGATCAAACAGGCAATATCTGGATTGGGACTGAAGACGGCCTGGGATTGCTCGAAAATGGCAAAATCCGAGTGTTTACCACCCGCGATGGCCTGGGGAGCAATGTGGTTCGAACACTGTGTTGCGACCGAAGCGGAAAAGTCTGGATTGGCACGATTGGCGGACTTTCCTGCTTTGAAAACGGTGCCTTTACCTGCCTGACCACAACACAGGGATTGCCAAATAATCGGGTCAACGCAGTCTATGAAGACCTCGAACATACCATCTGGGTTGGAACCGAGGGGGGAGGCTTGAGCCGCTGGCAAAATGGTCACTTTCAGAACTACACGGTTCAACAAGGACTTGCCAACAATATCATTTTGTCGGTGTTGGAAGATCGGGATGGCAATCTGTGGATTGGCACCGACGGCGGTGGCTTAAACCGCATGAAAAAAGATGGGACCATCGCTCGCTTTTCGTCCAAAGATGGCCTTTCCCAAAATGCCGTTCGGTCACTGTTTGAAGACCGTGAAGGCAGTTTGTGGGTTGGTACCAGCAGCGGTCTCAATCGGCTCCGCGATGGAAAGTTTGTGACCTACACGGTTCAGGACGGGCTTTCAAATAACTATCTGCGGACGATTTTAGAAGACCGCCAGGGCACGATCTGGCTTGGGAGCGAAGGTGGCGGACTCACCAGTTTCCGGGATGGGGCATTTACCTCCTATACCACCGAACAAGGGTTAGCCAGCAACCTGGTGCGCACCGCCTGTGAAGATCCGGAAGGCAAAATTTGGGTGGGCACCAACACCGGGCTCAGTTGCCTGAAAAACGGAACCTTTACCACCTACACCACCAAAGACGGGCTGGCCAATGATAACCTGTATGTCATTTATTGTGATCGGGCTGGCCTCATCTGGATTGGCACCGCCTTTGCCGGACTCAATGTGTATGAAAATGGTCGCTTTCGCACCTACACCACCAAAGATGGACTGGCCAATAATAGCGTGCGGGCAATTTATGAAGATCGGCAGGGTGGATTCTGGATCGGCACCAACAGCGGGTTGAGCTACTTCAAGAATGGTGTCTTCAAAAATTACACCACCCAAAACGGGATCATCAACGACCGCGTCTTTGCCTTTTATGAAGACAGTGATGGATCAATCTGGATGGGCACCAATGGGGGATTAGCTCATTTCAACCAGGGTGTGTTTACCAACTACACGACCAAAGACGGACTCTTTGACGACGTCGCGTTTCAGATTTTGGAAGACAACCAGGGCCAGTTCTGGATGGGGTGCAACAAGGGACTCTATTGTGTACCCAAACGGGCATTTGAGCAGCTTGACCGGCGTGAAATTGCCGTGTTGCCCTGTGTGTCCTACGGCAAAACGGATGGCATGCGGACCAACCAGTGCAATGGTGGGTCACAGCCATCAGCCTGGAAAACCCGCAACGGCAAACTCTGGTTTCCAACGGCCAAGGGCGCTGTGGTCATTGATCCAATGTCTATCAAATTAAATCAACTGGCACCGCCTGTTGTTATCGAGACCGTGGTGCAGGGTTCTGAAAAATTTGCACCATCCCATTTTCTGACCTTTGAACCCGGAGAAAATCGGTTTGAATTTCGCTATGCCGGGCTTAGCTACCTGGCGCCGGAAAAAGTTCGATTCAAATGCAAGCTTGAGGGCTTTGACCCCACCTGGGTGGATGTCGGAACGCGGCGTGTGGCCTATTACACCAATTTGCCCGCCCGAACCTATACCTTCCGGGTGATGGCGTGCAATAACGATGGCGTGTGGAACGAAGTCGGCACCAGTTTTACCTTTCGATTAAAGCCGCCGCTATGGCAAACCTGGTGGGCATATACCATCTATTTGCTCACGGTTCTGATCATCATTTATGCCAGCGTGCAGTGGCGCTTAAACCAGCTACACCAGCGGGCGATCTTGCTCGAAAGCAAGGTGCACGAACGCACCCAGGAACTGGCCCAGGCCAATCGCCAGTTGCAAAGTTCACAAGAAGAAACCTTGTGGAAAAATGAGCAACTGCTGGTCGCCAATCAGGAAGTTGAGCGCAAAAACGAGCAACTGGACCGCAAGAACCGTGAACTGGATACCAAAATTGCCGAACTGGCCAAAAAGAACGAAGAATTGCTGGCCTCGCAAAAGCAGGCAGATCGTATTTTCTCAGCGCTGGCCGAAGCGCTCCCCGGTACCGTGCTTGACGGCAAATACCAGCTCGATGAAAAAATCGGAAGCGGTGGATTTGGTGCTGTTTTCCGGGCCACCCACCTGGGACTCAACCGTCCGGTGGCCATCAAAGTCTTTAAGCCCAAACCTGGAAATGATTCACCGGAAGCCATTGAGCGGTTTCGTCGCGAAGGAATTTCGACCTGCCGGGTCAATCATCCCAATGCCATTACCGTCCTTGATTCGAGTGTTTCATCCGAAGGCATCGCCTATCTGGTGATGGAACTGCTGGAAGGCCACACCCTGACCAGCGAATTGCAGCGCGTCGGGCGGCTCTCGCTCAGACGATGCGCCGAAATTATACTTCCGGTGTGTCACGTACTTGACGAAGCTCACCGGGCCGGAATCATTCACCGTGACATCAAGCCTGACAATATTTACCTCCATCAAACCAAAGAAGGCGAAGTGGTCAAAGTGCTGGATTTTGGCATTGCCAAGTTAATGGATGACACCGATGAATCAACCCTCCGGAATCTGACCGAAACCGGTGGAATTGTGGGTACCCCAACCTATATGTCACCAGAACGCCTCAAAGGTGACGACTATGATGGACGGGCCGATGTATACAGCCTGGGCATTGTGCTGTATGAAATGCTCTCTGGACGGGTGCCGTTTCAGCCTTCGAGTCGAGGCGTGGTCGAAGTGATGCTCAAACACCTGAATCATCAGCCGCCATCGTTACGCGACACCCTGCCAGATCTCCCGTCCAGCGTTGAGTTTGTCGTCATGACCTCGCTTCGCAAAGTCGCCACTGATCGCCCCAATGCGATTGAATTTGGGAACTTACTGTCCAGGGCCGTAGCTGAAAGCCTGGGGGTTGATCAGGAAATATTTTATCGAAGCGGCCCGATTACGGCGCCACTCCCGCTTCCGACTCAACAACTGGACAGCCAGCAAACAAACTATCACCATCTGGCCCATGCGGAAACACTCCAGGGAGCGTTTACGCTTGAGGATCACCCGACCATTGTGGGGAACCAATGGGCTGAAGATGATACGCCAACCATCATCAGTCACCAACCTGTAACAACCAATCTGATTTCAGAAGAAGCATCAGAACGCACCACGGAACGCAAACTGACTGGAAAACTTCTTCCCCAAGAAGAAACACTGACTTGAAACGACCGCCTGAGCGCGGTAACATATCAGCCCTTTCTGTCTCGCTACCTTTCTGTTCAACAATCCAGTTTTTCCCAAATTGAACTTTTTCAGAATGGAGGCAACGACTATTTGCACGATGATTGAACTCACTCAACTGTGGGCAGGTTAACCGCTGAGGGTCAACCCGGTGGTGTGCTTGTCCCAAAGGAAACAACCAGGAGGTTTTTATGGGTAAGCAACCGGCACCGCCTGACGCTCTGTCTGACCGCACTCGAATCGCCGAGATTGAAGGTAACCGCGCCAGTACGACGCTACTGGATTCAAGCGACGATGACCTGCTTTTGGTTCTGGCCAAAGCCACTGAAAATGTACGGGCACAACAGGTATTTGCCTGGGAGCAAATCCGCCGCCAGGCCCAACATCGGGCCGCGGCATCCTATTCACTCTGAATCACCAGTCTGCATCTTGAGTTGAGGTTTCGCTGTGGTCAGCACACGGTCTGGCCCCGAAACCTCAATTGTTTTTGCTCATTTGGTTCAACTTTCATCACAACGATTTGCGCTTTTGAAACCAGGTGGTTTACAAATGGGGTTCAATCCTGCCCTGGATCAACCTCACCCGAATTTTCAGATTTTCGGTGACTGCCAATGACTCACGAAGAAATGGAGCGGACAGTCCAGTTTTTGCTGGATCAAACAGCCAAACTCACCACTGATCTGGAGTGGGTAACCAGTTCGCACGCGTCACTGCTCCATAATGTGGATCGGCTGGCAACAGTGGTGAGCAAACTCGCCAATGCCGTCGAAAAAGTGATTGATCTTCAGGAAAAGGTCGCCGTCCGTGAGGCAGCCAGACCGATGCAACAGGCTGAACAGCAACGCCAGGTTGACGAGAAGCTGGAAGATTTGTCACAGCGAGTGGATATTTTTATTACCACGGTTGAACGCTATATCTCGGAAAAACAACATCGCCGCCGAATATCAAAAAAATTGCCATCTGATAGTGCCTAGCTTCCACCTGGAAATGAGCCAGCGTTTCCCCAGGCAAAAAATCGCAAATCACCCTGATTTGTGCTAACGTGCGGCGTTTTTGCAAAAACCATGCGCATCATTTCCGGACAATTCAAAGGCAGACGGATCCGAACCGTGGATGGACTCAGTGTCCGACCAACTTCTGACCGATTGCGTGAAACACTCTTTAATATCTTGTCACCGCAGGTTGTGGACGCCCGCTTTCTGGATTTGTGTGCCGGTTCAGGTGCCGTCGGAATCGAAGCCTTGAGCCGAGGCGCCAGCCAGGTCACCTTTGTTGAAAATGCCCGGCATGCCATCCGCATGTTGATTGACAATCTGACGGCACTCGACATTGACGACGGAGTTGACCTTATCCAACGCGATGTCCTCAAAGCACTCAAGCAATTGATTACCGAAGACCGCAGTTACGACATCATTTTTTTTGATCCGCCGTATGCCTCACCGGTCTATCAACCAGTGATGAAACAACTGGGTGAAAGCAATGTGTTGTCACCCGAAGGATGGCTGGTGGTTGAACACCACGCCAAACAAACATTGCTGGAAACGGTGGGTCGGCTGCGCCGCTTTCGCGAAGTCCGTCAGGGCGAAACCGTGTTGAGTTTTTATACCAATGTGTAGTCAGTCGTCAGTGGTTGATGAGTCAATTTTCCATTTTCTCCCAATACTTCACACCAAATGTCCCAATACGTTCAACAAGTTGTCGATCATGTTCGGTATCAGCTTCATCAGGTGGTTGTTGGTCAGGATGCAGTGATTGATCAGGTATTGATCGGGTTGCTGGCTGAAGGCCACGTGCTGGTTGAAGGTGTTCCCGGTACGGCCAAAACGCTACTGGTCAAAACTCTGGGGATGATCCTGGGTGCCCATTTCAACCGCATCCAGTTCACTCCGGACTTGATGCCAGCAGATGTGACCGGCACCAATATCGTCAATCTCAACACCGGGTTATTTACGCTTCGCCAGGGACCAATTTTTACAGACCTGCTGCTGGCTGACGAAATCAACCGTACCCCTCCGAAAACCCAGGCGGCGTTGCTCGAAGCCATGGAAGAACGGCAGGTGACCATTGATGGTGAACGACATTCGCTCTCACCGCTGTTTATGGTCCTGGCGACCCAGAATCCGATTGAGTACGAAGGTACTTACCCACTTCCCGAAGCCCAGTTGGACCGATTTCTCCTCAAAATCCTGATTGACTATCCGTCAATTGAAGAAGAGTTGCAGGTCATCAGCAACTGGAACTCTGGGTTTAATGCCAAGCGACTGCAGGAAATGAACCTGACCCCGCTGTCCGATCTGGCCATCATTAGCGAATGTCGCCGACTGGTCCGCACAGTGACCGCCGAACCTGGAATTCAACGCTATATCGTCAATATCATTCGTCATTCCCGGAACTTCATCCACCTGAGTTGGGGGGCCAGCCCACGGGCTGCCGTGGCGCTGCTGATGTGCAGCAAAGCCAATGCCGCGATGCAGGGACGTGCTTTTATTACACCGGATGATGTCAAAACCGTCGTCAAACCGGTGCTTCGCCATCGCATCGTGCTCCATTCCGAAGCCCAGGTGGCGGGCATCACGCCGGATCAGGTGGTGGATGATCTGGTCGCGCGAGTGGAAGTGCCAAGGTAGAAATTTCAAAGCGGTGTCAAGCCGCCGCACTCCACAGCGGTGTCAAGCCACCGCACTCCACAGCGGCGTCAAGCCGCCGCACTCCAAAAAGAAAAAATATGTCACGAATTATTCGCGCCCCGCGGGGCACCACGCTCAGTTGTAAGGGCTGGCATCAGGAAGCCGCTCTTCGGATGTTAATGAACAATCTGGACCCGGATGTGGCCGAACGACCCGAAGCCCTGGTTGTCTATGGAGGAACGGGCAAGGCCGCCCGCAACTGGCAATGTTTTGATGCCATCGTGCGCAGCTTGCAGAGCCTCGAAAACGATGAAACCCTGCTGGTGCAATCTGGAAAACCAGTTGGGATCATTCGCACCCATGAATTTGCCCCACGAGTCTTGATTGCGAATTCAAATCTGGTCGGAAATTGGGCAAACTGGGATGAATTCCGCCGACTGGAAGAACTTGGCCTTCTGATGTATGGCCAGATGACAGCGGGAAGCTGGATCTATATCGGCACCCAGGGCATTTTGCAGGGCACCTATGAGACGTTTGCCGCTGTGGCTGACCGGGATTTTGGCGGCACACTGGAAGGCAAACTGGTGGTAACCGGCGGGATGGGGGGCATGGGTGGGGCTCAACCACTGGCGGCCACGATGAATGGCGCGGCGTTCCTGGGGATTGATGTGGATCCAGCCCGGATTGAAAAGCGCATTCAAACTGGCTACTGCGACCGGATGACATCCAACCTTGACGAAGCACTCACCTGGCTTGACGAAGCCCGGTCGCGGAAATCACCGCTTTCGGTTGGTCTGGTTGGCAATTGCGCCGAAGTGTTACCGGAAATGGTTCGGCGCGGGATTGTCCCGGATGTGCTCACCGATCAAACCAGCGCCCACGACCCGCTCAACGGCTATGTCCCAGCCGGTCTGTCACTGGATGAAGCCGATATCCTCCGACGCGAAAACCCGGTTGAGTACGTCAAGCGGTCGCAAGCCTCGATGGGAACTCATATTCTGGCCATGCGCGCGTTGCAGGATCGCGGTGCCGTAACCTTTGACTATGGGAACAACCTCCGCAAACAGGCTGAAATTTCAGGGGTCACCGATGCCTTCAAAATTCCTGGCTTTGTCCCTGAATACATCCGACCACTGTTTTGTGAAGGCAAGGGGCCATTTCGCTGGGCAGCGCTTTCGGGCAACCCGGAAGATATTCGCAAAACCGATAGCCTCGTCCAGGAAATGTTTCCCCACAACGAGTCATTGCAACGCTGGATTCGGCTGGCGAGTGAAAAAATCCACTTCCAGGGTCTCCCGGCACGGATTTGCTGGCTCGGGTATGGCGAACGGGCGGAATTTGGCGTGGCGCTCAACGAGCTGGTTCGCCGTGGACAGGTCGAAGCACCGATTGTGATTGGGCGCGATCACCTGGACTGTGGTTCGGTGGCGTCTCCGTATCGTGAAACCGAAGCGATGAAAGATGGATCCGACGCAATTGCCGACTGGCCGATTTTGAATGCCCTGGTCAACACCGCCTCGGGTGCCAGTTGGGTTTCGTTCCATCACGGCGGAGGCGTCGGCATTGGATACAGCCTGCACGCCGGTCAGGTCACGGTGGTGGATGGCACTGACGAATCAGCCAAACGTGCCGAACGGGTGTTGACCAACGACCCGGCGATGGGCGTGTTTCGGCATGTTGATGCCGGATATGAAGAAGCTGACCACACTGCTGAAACCAAAGGCGTGAAAATTCCAATGAAAGCCTAGCCATTCTTGCTCACACAACTGACCAGGTGACCTTTTGACAGAATAGCCTGATTGTCACCTGGTCACCTGTCATCTGAGTACCTGTTACCAGGATGGGTTCCTTCCCTTTTGCCCTCAACCAAACTCAGCTACAATCCCGGCGGCCTTCAGTGAGGCAGGCATCTCTGATTTCTAACCTGCCACATATCTCAGATCTCTTTCTTGCCCCGAAAACTCCTGCAAAATCTTTGGTTTCAGTCTGTTTTCCCCAGTGAACAGCCTGGGTGTGCTGTATCTGGTTTGCCGAGGTTTGAATTATGTCCCCCGCTCGATTGATCCGTAGCTTTTTGTGTAATAACTGGCTATTTGGGACACTTGTCCTGGGATTCGTTTTACTCAACTCGATTCCAGTACAGGCATTGGATCCACACAAAGCTGTTACACAATATCGCCAAACAATCTGGACGAAAGAAGCGGGACTTCCGAACAATGCCATTCTGGCCCTGGCGC
>DAOQNB010000045.1:0-15780 GCA_035335845.1 Acidobacteriota bacterium
AATTGTTTGTCGTTCGAAGTCAGCTTTCGGCTTTGAGTCTACGCGGACCCGGAAAAACCCCGATTGAGCAGTACCAGGCCAAACTCGCCAACCTTGAAAAACAGACCAATCAGCTTGAGGCCAGACTCAGTGCCCTGAGTTTTCAATATCGTCAGTCTGCCACCCCCATCAATTTGGATGACATCCAGGCCGCCATCGCAGATCAAACGACTTTGATCGAATATTGCCTGTATTTACCTGTTTCTCCTCAAGCACGAACCTGGGGAGCACCTCGCTATGCGGTCTATACCCTGGATCGCAGTGGAAAAATTGGGTTTGCTGATGTGGGGGAACGGTCTGAAATTGACAGCCTGGTCAAGGAGTTTCGTCAGGCGCTGGCGGCGGCTGGCGACCAGCGCAACCTGACCAAACTCACCCTTTCAACCGCACGCCGCCGATCACTGGACCAGGTTCAGAAACTGGCGCGACAGCTTGATGCCAAGCTCCTGCAGCCAGTTCGGAAGTTCATCGGTGAGAAAGATCATTTGTTGCTGTCTCCGGATGGAGCGCTCAATTTGATTCCCTTTGCGGCACTGGTTGATGAATCCCACCGCTACCTGGTCGAATCGCACGAAATCACTTATCTCTCGAGCGGGCGTGACTTGCTCCGGCTCAAAGAGAAAGTTCCGACGAACCAGCCGGCGCTGGTGCTGGCCAACCCCAAATTTGATGACGGGTCTGGCCCAACCATTTTCGGTCAGAATTTTGACCCACTGGCTCAACTTCCCGGTGGGGAGGAGGAAGGCAAATTCCTCAAATCCCTCTTTCCTAAAACCCAGTTGAAACAAGGCGCCGATGCCACTGAGACAGCCATCAAACAAGCCAATCAACCGGAAATTCTCCATATTGCCACCCACGGCTACTTTCTGGAGCCAGATCAGGCAACTCAGACGCTCACCCAAGCCCTCGAAAACCGCTCCCTCAGTCTTAGCCTGTCTGACCAGACCGTTTCGCCTGAGTTTGTCCGGCAATCAAGCCCGCTCCTGCGCTCAATGCTCTTCTTTTCAGGTGCCAATCGGCAGCCATCCACAACTGAGAACACCGACGATGGCATCCTGACCGCCCTCGAAGTCGCCAGTCTCAACCTCTGGGGCACCAAACTGGTTGTCCTTTCCGCCTGTGACACTGGGGTTGGTGAAATCAAACGCGGCGATGGTGTCTACGGCCTGCGCCGGGCACTGGTTCTGGCCGGCAGCGAATCCCAGATGATCAGCCTCTGGCCGGTTTCCGATGTTGGAACCCGTGAACTGATGTTCAAATATTATCGCCGCCTCAAAGCTGGTGAAGGCCGCAGTCAGGCCCTCCGCAACGCCCAACTTGACCTGATCAAAAATCCAAAGCGCACTCATCCCTACTTTTGGGCCAGTTTTATTCAATCCGGCGAATGGGCCAATCTGGCGGGAAAAAGGTGACGTCAAGCTGGTTTTCTGGCAAGATGCCCAGCTACACAAATTATAAATTATGAGTCTATTTTCATACCATTTTGGAATAGAGCCCTCAAATATTGGGAATCAATGAGTTTAAATCATTCTTCATTCTTCATTCTTCATTCTTCATTCTAAAGAGGTTTCTCCCTTGCGTAATCGGGTTTTAGTTATCGGTATTGACGGAACAACATTTGACTGGATTGATCCACTGATGCAGGAAGGAAAACTTCCAAACCTGGCCCGGATCAGTCAACAGGGCACACGTGGCCCACTGGAAACGGTCTTCCCGCCTATCACTTCGACCGCCTGGACGTCATTTGCGACGGGTAAAAATCCAGGGAAACACGGAATTCTGGAATTTATCCAGCGTCGAGGCGGCAGCATGCGTGAAATGGCCGCCAATGCCACCCAGCGCACCGGCAAAGCACTCTGGGAAATTCTGGGCGACGCTGGAAAAAAGGTGATCGTCACCAACTTTCCTGTCACGTATCCACCGCGTCCGGTCAATGGCGTTCTAATTTCAGATTTTATGACGCCTCGCGGACGCCGTGACATTACCTATCCCAACACACTGCTGGCTGACATCGAAGCCAAACTTGGTCCGTACCGGCTCTACCTCACGCAAACCTATGCCAAAGGCAACGTAGATGGCGTGCTTGATGAAGTGTTTGATGAAGTTGACTACAAATCCAAGGTCAACCGCTATCTGATGGAACGCGAAGACTGGGATTTTCTCGTCACCCACATCTGGGGAACAGATCGCCTGCAGCACGAAACGTGGCACGTGATGGATCAGTCACACCCACGCCACGACAGCGAGGAATTCAAAGCCCATCGCGCCCGCATCGTTGAATTCTGGCAAAAAGTTGATCAGGAAGTCGGCAATATGGTGGCGGCTGCCGGCCCGGAAACCACCGTTGTTCTGGCCTCTGATCACGGTTTTGGACCCGCCCACAAGTACTGTGCCTTCAACATCTGGTTGATGCAGGAAGGATTTCTCAAACTCAAGCGCACGGCTCAAACCCGCTTGAAACAGGCCATGTTTGCGCTTGGGATGACTCCGGAATTTGCCTTTAAACTCTCTCGTCAGCCAATTTTCAAGAAAATCCGTCCAGCACGCGGCGTTGGCACGCAAGGCAACAAAGTCAGCCGTTTGAACCAGTTATTTCTTTCCTTTAATGATGTGGACTGGTCACGGACCATCGCTTTTTCAAAGGGAAACTACGGCCAGATTTTCATCAATCTGAAAGGCCGCGAACCCCACGGGATTGTCGAAGAAGCCGACTATCCAAAGATCCGCGAGCAAATCGTCAAGAAACTCCAGTCCATGCGCGATCCCGATACCGGTGAACCATTTATCGGCGAACTCTATACCCGCGAAGACCTCTATCAAGGTGAGCACATCGCGGATGCGCCGGATGTGTGCTTCCTCCCCAAAGATATGCGCTATGTGTCGCTCGGAAATATGGATTTCACCTCAAACCGCTTTATTGTGGATGCGTTTGGAAACTCCGGAACCCACCGCATGCACGGTATTTTGATGGTTCAGGGACCCAATATCCGGCCAGGTGCTCGTCTAACGGAAGCCAAAATTCTGGATTGCGCCCCAACCATTCTGCATTTGATGGGGTTACCAGTACCCGAAGATATGGACGGGAAAGTTTTAACCGGACTCTTCACCGATGATTTTATGCGCCAGCACCCGGTTCAGGTTGGTGATGCTGCCACGGGTGAAGACCTGCCCGATCTCGAATTTTCCGACGAGGAAAGCGAAGAAGTCCGCGAACGCCTGCGGGAACTTGGGTATTTGGGGTGATGTTTTGGGGTCAGGGGTCAGGAAAAAACAAAGGCAGCAAGGACGAAAAAGACACAAAGGACAGAAGGGACATAAATTCGAAAACCCGGAACCCGGAACCCGCAACCCGCAACCCGGAACCCCACCTCCGCAGCGACACGCCAGACACGCTCGACTACGGTTTTCTTCGAAAAAGTACCCAGTTGCTTTTCGCCCATTGCTTGGGATACGCTTCCAGCTATTCATCCCTCTCTTGACCCAGCCTCAACTGATATCAGTTCCTCCCAAAGGCTGATTTTCAAGAGAAATTACATCGAACTTCATCGCTTTCTTTGAAAATGTATCTCGCGAGCCGAGACCCGGTGGCGAGGAAAGGAATTTTTGTATGACAACTCCCAAAGAATCTCTGGTTGGAAAGGCTACGCCGCTGGCAGTGAATGATTTTGACCATATGGAATATTTTGTCGGCAATGCCAAACAGGCCGCCTTCTTTTTTCGATTTGCCCTGGGTTTTGACATCGTGGCCTACCGGGGTCCAGAAACCGGCACTCGCGAAACCGTTTCGTATGTCCTCAAGCAAAATGATATCAACCTGATTATCACCGGCGCGTTTTTACCCGAGCATCCAGTGACCGAACACGTTCGCAAACACGGGGACGGCGTCAATGCCGTCGCCTTTAAAACGGCTGATGCGTTTGGCGACTATGAAAAAGCGATGGCTCGGGGAGCGGAATCCGTGCAGGAACCAACCACGCTCGAAGATGAACACGGCACGGTCAAAACGGCGGCGATCAAAGCCTATGGCGACACAGTCCACCGGTTTATCGAACGCGAAGGCTATAAAGGCACTTTCCTGCCAGGATTTCGCGATCTGTATCTGCCCTCTCCCAACCGGGCGGGACTCATCCGTATTGATCACACAGTAGCCAATGTGGGCTGGAATGAAATGGAAACCTGGGTTGAATATTATGAACGCATTTTTGGGTTCTTCCAATTCCGCCACTTTGACGAAAACGACATCAGCACTGAATTCACGGCCTTGCGGTCAAAAGTCATGGCCAGCCCGACGCTGGGCATCAAATTACCGATCAATGAGCCTGCCGAAGGCCGCAAACGCTCGCAAATTGAAGAATACGTTGATTTTTACCAGTCAGCGGGCGTCCAGCATGCAGCCATTACCACGGCTGATATTCTCTCGACGGTGCGTCAGTTGCGGGCTAACGGCATTGAGTTTCAAACCGTGCCGGGTAGCTACTATGACACATTGCTGAATCGGGTCGGACCAATTCGCGAAGATGTTGAAATTTTGAGGGAACTGGGCATTCTGGTTGACAAGGATGACAGCGGCTATTTGTTGCAGATCTTTACCAAACCAATCCAGGATCGGCCAACCTTCTTCTTTGAAATCATCCAACGTATGGGCAGCGAGAGCTTTGGAAAAGGCAATTTCAAAGCGCTGTTTGAATCAATCGAACGCGACCAGGCCGCCCGTGGCACGTTGGACAAATAGAAACTACCCACAAAATGACCAATGACAGGGTGATAACTGACAAAATCTCTTGATGGTCACTCATCACCTTGTCACCTGTCACTTGTCACCTTGTCACTCTTTCGAGCTTCGATTGTCTCTAGAGCTTCAATAAAGTACTCAACCACATCGCCATCAAACTGGGTTCCGGCATGGGCTCTGAGCTGAGCAATGGTTTCTTCTTTCGATAACCGGGTGCGATACGAACGATGGCCCTGCATAGCATCATAGGCATCAGCCACCGCAATAATCCGCGCCCCAAGCGGAATTTCATCAGCATCCAATCTTTGCGGATACCCCTTCCCGTCAATCCGCTCGTGATGGCATCCCACTAAAATCGCAACTTCCCGCATTTCTGGAATAGCGTCTAAAATCTGAACGCTATGGGTCACGTGTTGCTGCATAACAGATCGCTCATCGGCTGAAAAGGGCTCGGGTTTGTTGAGGATGTGTTCGGGAATCTCAATTTTCCCAATATCGTGAAGCAGCGCGGCCATCCGAATGGTTTCAATCTGGTACTCATTTAACCCATATTGCTCAGCAACGGCAACTGAAACCAGCTCAGCCATTTGAGAGTGCTCTTGGGCATAGGGATCCTTTGTTTCGAGCAGTTTCAGGAGGGTATGGATCGCCCCAATATACATGGACTTGATATCAGCGGCGGTTTGCAGGTGCTGCCGGCGGACTTCGCTGGTAATGAGAATGTTGTCAATTACATTGAGTAATTCGCGATGACCAAACGGTTTGGTTAAGTACGCCGCCAACCCAAGTTCCATCAACTGACGTCGCTCGGTCTCATTATCGGTTTTTGCCGTCAGCATCAGGACGGGAGTTTCCCGCACATCTTTGAATGTAGAGTTGGTGCGAAGTGCCCGAAAAACTTCAGCTCCACTCATACCAGGCATCATGTAGTCCAAAATGACCAGGTCTGGGTGATCCGTCAAAATACGTTGCAACCCTTCTTCTCCATTTGTGGCCAAAGAACAGCGATGTCCAGCTCGTTCCAAAACAACTTTGCCGAGCTGGGTCATAGCTGGTTCATCATCAACGAAGAGGACTCTTCGTGGAGCAGTTTGCGTCATAGCGAAATTTCCATTTTCTGTGTGGAATGAGTTTTTGGTGTGAGATCCTTAGACTTCGAGCTTGGGACTAAAGAAAAGGGGCTTGGGGCTGAAGAAAACGGGCCTGGGGCTGAACACATTGGGCTAAAGAAGACATCTGGCTCAAAGTATTGAACCCATTTTCTTCAGCCCCAAGCCCTGAGCCCGTGCTTATGAGGATGGCAGCAATGTTTCCAACAGTGCTGACATTTGTTTGGCGTGATGTTCAATATTGCGGAACATTTCAAATTGTTGAGGGTTCATTTGCCCATATTCACCCCGATTCAACAGTTCTGAGAACCCCAACACCATCATCAGTGAATTCCGAAACGCGTTGACCTGATCTGGCGGCGGGGCACTGCGCCCAACATTCATCGCCGCAAAGAGTTCGGCCCGTGACTGTTCCAGTTGCATTCGGGTTTGATCCAATTCGTGGCGGGTGGTTTCAAGTTCAGCCATCACCGCCTGAGCCGCGTCCAGCCGGCTCTGGGTGACATCCCGAATCGCAATCACGCGCCCCTGGGCAAATTCATCATGTGCTGGAGATTCAGTCGCCGGAAGCGTCAAGGCAGAAACAGTGACTGACAGAGACCCACCATCGAGGGTATTGACGTCCGTGTGGATTTGTTGATCCTCAAGAGACAGGTGTAAATGTTGCCATAACGTGGCATTTTGCAGTCCTGGTCCCTGACTCACCTCATCAAAGGTTGATGACTGTAATTCACCTTGAAAACACCCTGTCAGAAATTCAGCCATTGGATTGCCAAACCGGAGATGGCGCTGATTATCAATGACAAAAATCGCTTCATCCAGCAGCTTGAGCACATTTTCCGCAACCCCTTGAGGTAAAACGGTTTGAACAACTGGCTCCTCTTCCACAGGCTCGATCATGGCAGGTTCAGGCTCCGGTGGCAGCGGTGGCGTATCAAGCCGCAACAAAACACTCTGGGCACAATTGAGCAGCACCTCCGCCACCGCCAGCCCATAGGCAGGCGGGCCAACTGGAGCATTCCACTGCACGCCAATCACCAGGGCACCGGGCAATGTCACTTGAGGCAGCAAATACCACTCCACCGTTGCAGCCTGATTGGGAGGCAGCAAGGTTTGTCCACTCGCTAATTGAACCACAATGGATGATTTTTCAGGGGTCCCGACCCGTTCCATCAGAGCACCGGCAAACGAGCGAGTCAAAAACATGCCCTCCAGAGAAACTTTAGGAGGGGTGTCATAGACCTCAGTCGGCACCGGCAGCGGGTTCCCATCAATGTCAAAGGGGATCAAAAAAGCACGCGCGGCCTGTAAGCAATCCTGGACCGCTCTCACCAGGGTTTCATAAACCCCCTCGGAAGAGGTCGTTTCAGCCAGGTCTCCTGTAAAAATGGCCAGTTTCTGAAAAACCTCGATCAACCGCGTATCCAGAGCCGGTTGACGAACCGGGGTGGGACGGGCAGCCGGCGGCAACGACGACACAGGTTTAAAAGTCGGAATCCCCTCGGATGAAGAACTCAGCAAAGCATCTAATCCGGTCATTTCCCCGACTGGCGTTGGCCGTGATGGCGGTGACAGTGGCGGTGGCGGGGATGGCGAGGAAAACCAGGGGTCAGCCAGAGGCGGCGCCGGGGGTACCATCCTGGGCGGCGGTGAAGATGGGGCGGGCGGTGGCGACGGCGGCGGGCTGGCAAAGGGGTTTGCCATGTGCTGGGTTGATGGTGAAGGGGTTGGGGTTGGCGGTGTGTGAAAATCAGCCAGCGGATCAGCGAGTGATGCGGCGAGTGGTGATGGCGGTGGCGGCGGTGGGACCAATGGTGTGGCAGGAAGGGGTCCCGTTGGGACCAGGTCTCCCAGTGGGTCAGCTTCGGCCCAACTGGCAGATTGCCCCAAAGTTGGCTCAGTATCCATCTGTTCTAAGCTCACCGCAGGGCCTGGCTCTAATCCGATCTCTAAAATATTTGAGGCATCTGGCTCTGGATCCGGTACTGCTGGTGGCACCCCACTTGGTTCCAGGGGGACAGGCTGACTCACCATCCCCGCAGATGAAAGAGCGGAGTCTCGCCCTCGACGTGGGTCAAATCGTTGTGGAATCGGCACGGATCCCATGAGTGTTTGGACCACGGGAGCGGATAGAATTGGTACCGGGGGTCGTTCAGCCTTCGAGACAACATCTGCCACTTCAACCAGCGGAAGCGGTTCGTCCTCCCCTTTGTTTTTAGGAGGCACCGAACTTTCTTGATTGGCAGGCTTGCGCCGAAAAGCGTCAACGAAATCGCGTATTTTCATGATGTCACTGATGATTCCGAAGATCTGAGCCGATGCCCTACCAGACCCATGACCAGCATCCACAAGCGAATTCACAGTGAAATCGGTGGGGTGCCAGTGCCACAAATCCTCCTGTTGCGACAGGAGTTTCCTGAAAATCAGGGCTTACCGGTGGCTTCTTTCTGAAGCGTATAGTGGTACAGAAAAAAGACTTATCCGGATAAACTCTTTTTCGGGATGTGTTGTGCTGGGTTAACGAAATGTAAATGGTGCTACGAAGTGTTTTAGCCAGAACCGACGAGTTGAAAGTATAGTCTAAAGCATCTCCAGGCGACAAGACTCCCACTGTGCAAAGTCTCGGTTTCTTATCCAAGGCATCTTGATTTTTTAGGGAAAAAATGCCAGAAACTCTCTCCCCTGAGAGATTCAGGATTCTTCGTTCATCCACCAACGTCCGAGAGGTTTCGTCACACCAGTCAGGTTCGATTTGGCCTGACCGGGGTTTCTTTTTTTCTGAAAACCGGATTCCCCATCAACCCCTCGTCCGAGTACGTCATGTTTGAGAAGATTGAGTCTCGTGGGAAATTATCTTTGAAAGGAGTCAGGCGGCCCCACTCAGTATCACACGCTGGGGATCCACGCCTTTGATTGAATGAAAGTAAAACTCATACTGGAAGAGGAAATCCGCAAACTTGAGCAAGAGCTCAAAATCGAACTCCCTCGCGAACTCCAGCGGGCTGCCGCACTCGGTGACTTGCGCGAAAACGGAGAGTACCAGGCGGCTCGGGAACGGCAACGCTATGTTCAGGCCCGTCTGGGCGCCCTGCATCAACGCCTGGCCGCGTTGTCCATGCTCAATATTGATCAATTACCCCGTGATCGGGCCGCCTATGGATCAACGCTTGAAGTTCTCGACCTGGACCGTGATACAGAAATCACCTACCGGCTCGTCACTCCCGAAGAGGTTGATGTGCCAAATGGTTTGATTTCAACGACTTCTCCTCTGGGTCGGTGCTTTATGGGAAAAGAAGAAGGTGATGAGGTGCAGGCCCAAACCCCACAGGGCGTGCGGCGGTTTGAAATCCTCAAGTTGCGGACAATTCACGACGAACTCGGAGCATAACAGGGTAAGTCAGTGACCAGATTGGGAATTGGGGGCTTGAAAGGGTAAAGAATCAAGACTTCCCTTTCCCCAACTGCCCTGGCTCACTGGCTTTTCTCTGAGGAAACTGCCCGCTTTGACACCATTCCCTCCTGGTTTATTTCCTTACGGTACAACCAACGCTCATTTGGATTTCCTCATCTGGAAAACTGTCAAGCCTCCCGTACTTCACGTGGCCATGGCCTCAATGCTGATGGTCACGGCAATTGGCTCAAATCCCCGACACAGTTTTTTTGCTCAAGTGAGGAAATTTTATGGTGTGTTCTACGTGCGGAGCCACGCTCCAGCCGGATCAGATGGTGTGCGGCATATGCGGAAAGCCCAATGCCAAACTCCCGACATCCATCCTGGGTTCTCGCCCAAATGCAACTGAACCGTTGGAGTATTTTTTTCTTTCCCAATCAGGCACAGCCAACGGCGCCCTGCCCACAGCGGTTTCCCGAACGGCAGCACCGCTTCAGGGAGAAACTCTGGTCAAAGACATACCAAACCCCACCACCGCATTGCCACCAACATCACACATCCAGGTTTGTCGGCGCTGTCATAAAGAGCGCCTTCCAGGTATGCGATTCTGCCCGGCCTGTGGACTTGATTTGGCACCATCACCACTTGAAAAAGCACAGGCGGTACTCCGCCAACAGGTTCAACATCAGCAGGAGCGGGCGCGGTATCAACTCCACCGACTGTTCAAACCCCATTCTTTTGTACGTCGCCATTTGTTTGGGTTACTGGCCAGTGCCTGTTTACTGGTCGCCGGTGCCAATCTTTTCTGGCCGATTACAGGGACGACTGACCCAACTGCCCTGGCCCAGGCTGAAATTATCATCCATTTGCGCAGTATCGAATGGCTGATGCTGGGGCTCCTGAGTTTAGCCGGTGGCCTGTATTTTAAACCGACTGATGACTTCAGACGGATCACCAGATAGCACCTGACAGCGTGACCGGGTGATAACTGACAAAATAACACCTGTCATGTTGTCACCCGGGACCAGAGGTTGTCCCAGATATTGACACTTTCAACGTAAATCCCTACACTTTTGACCATCTGTATCCAGAAATCCTAAAATATCATCCCAAACAGTCTTTCCTGCACTTATCCCTTTCGTGACTTCAAGTCCGCGCCCAGGTTGGGCTTCGCCTCAGGGTTTTTCTGGAGCAGGTAACTTCACCATCAGTGCACCAACAAAAATCAAGATTTAATTCATTTTTGGCACTGATTTTGCTCAACTTAAATGCAATTTGGATTTTGTTGAAAGGACCCGAACCCGAATGAGTAAGCACCGCTTGCTTCAAATTACGCTGATTGGATTTTTGTCTTTGACCTTTGGACAAAGCGCTCTGGCTCAGGAAGCACCGGCAGGTGATACTCCGCCACGACGGGTTGTCATTACCAACCGTGACTTCGGAGTTGACGATGCTCCGGCCAGGCCTGCCCCAGCCCCAGAGACAACCACCACCACGGCTGGATCTGAAGCACCAGCCACGGAAGTGAAGAAAGAAGAACCAGAATGGGAAGTTGCCCCCAAGACCATCATGAATGTCGTCAAGGATAAGGATGGCCGCTGGGTGGTAACCAGCACCCAGGTACCAGGGAAAGCCAAAGTCCTGGTGGTTGGCACTGATCGAACCATTTCAACCGGGAAACCTGAACTGGACAAGTTGATTACAGAAGCCGGTCAAAAACACGGTGTTGATCCACTGCTGATTATGGAAGTGATGCGTCAGGAATCAGGATTCCGCCAGTATGCGGTTTCTCCTGCTGGTGCGAAAGGATTGATGCAGTTTATTGATGGTACGGCTCGTCGCTATGGCATCACCGACCCATTTGACCCACAACAGAGTATTGATGGAGGCGCCCGATACTTGCGCGATTTGCTGGAAATGTTTGATGGAAACGTCGAACTGGCACTGGCCGGGTATAATGCGGGTGAAAACCGGGTCAAACGCAGTGGGAATCAAGTCCCCAATATCCGTGAAACCCAGGCCTATGTGAAAAACATCACCTCCAAGTATGGCAGCAAACAGCACTACGCAACGAAAAATGCTTCGAAAAAAGCTCAACCGGCTGAACTGCCACCACCGCCACCGCGTGTGGTTCAAACCAATGATGGAACGCTCCTGTTTACCAACCGCGAGTAGGTTCTGGAACACAATTTGCCCTTTCGTCAGGCACAGCCCATTCCCTGGGCTGTGCCTTTTACTTTTTGGAAAGGGTGATGAAGGCACATGAAAGGTTCGAATACAGATCCTGGAGCGGCCAGATATCAACTGGAGGTGGCTCTGCTCCATCTGGCACAGGCAGCCGAAGGCCACCGGCTTCACCTTAAACTCACGCTTCCGGACCACATTCAGCACTTTGAACAGCGGCCAGAAACAATATGCTGCGAAGTAAGCTATCAAAAACTCATTCTTTCATTTTGGGGTGACACCTACGCCCAAAGCTGGCAGGTGGTTAGTTTTACGTCCACTCTCAACCGGATTGAACTCCAGGTCTCGCGACAGAGCGGGAGACTGATGGGTTCGCTCCTGATCCAGGTTGATCTGGCCGATCACCTGCCCATCCTGGCCCAACCCCGACGAGCCGAATTTCACAAACGCCTGCTCAATTTGATCAAACACACCTTTCCGTCAGTTCAAATCCAGCGGGCCACCTTGTACCAGTCCCCCACCGGACACCGATCTGTCTCTTTTTCGCGAGTCTGGCTCACCAGTCAAAATCACAGATGGCTGGCAATTGGGGTCAACCCCGGTGAGCTCAAATCAGTGCAAAATCAAGTCGTTGCCGCTGTTTTGGAAATGGCGACGCTCTCGTTGAAGTCAGGAACCCCAGTTGCCAAAGCCATTATTTTTGCTCCGCCGGGCTGTATCGAACCCATCAATCGGCAAATCAGATTAATCCGCGGGTTGAACCTGGAACTTTTTGAGCTTGATTTGACCAGCACCACGGCCCGTCCAGTCAGTTCCCGGGCAACCCAGCCAGCGCTTTTTACCGGGCCTGTCAGTCAATTTTTTCAAACTCCTGAAGCGACCTGCCGACTCACTGAAGGCGAGTGTCAGGAATTAAGTCGCGTCCAGACCTGTTCCCCAACCACAATTAGCTTTTGCCAGTCATCCTCGCAAACCTGGATTTCCATTCGGTGGAATGGGCTTGAGTTTGCAAGATTGCTTCGAGAAACACCAGATTCACCCGCTCACCTTCGGTTTGGAATCAGTGCCCTGCGTCAACCATTACGCCAGTTGACCCCAGATTCACACAAACGGTTCACCAATCTGATCCAGTTGCTGCGAAAACACCGCACCGGAGCGTCCAGTGACCGCCGGCATCCACTCTACCGATTGCAGACCGAGCGCTGGCTGGAAAGCACAATTCAGCGGGAAATTTCACGCCTTGACCCAACGTTACAACCACACATTGTAGCTGAACAGGTAGCGGCGTTTAACCTGATGGAAGGTGGGTTTATTGATCTGCTGGGGCTGCGCCAGAATGGTCAACTTGCCATTCTTGAATTAAAAGCCAGGGCTGACCCCCAGCAATTGTGGCAGGGGCTCGAATACTGGTATCGAGTGCAAAATCATTTACAACGAGGAGATATGAACCGTCATCCAGCCTTTGCACCGTTTCATATTTCATCGTCGCTACCACCAGTGCTCTTCTTCATTGCACCAATGCTCGACCTTCATCCAGCAACGGTAGACCACCTTTCCTGGATTGATCCAATAGTTCCGATTCAGGTCATTGGAATTGGTCAGCACTGGCGGCAATCGCTTCAGATTATGTTTAGAAAGTCGAATCAGTGAGAAGGGGCTGAAGAAACCAGGGCTTGGGGCCATAAGTGCCAGGATACCAAGTAACTGCACCTCGAAGAGGTAGCCAGAGGGTAGCCTGGGGGAAGCCGCTTTGGGCGCACCCCCAGGCTACCCTCTGGCGGCTCCTGCTGGAGCGCAAACCATTGATTTCCCTTATCCTGGCGTGTATGGCTGAAGAAGTCGGGCTGAAAAATTGGTTTTATTTCATCCCTCATCCTTCATCCCTCATCCCTTCAATTGCCCCGAGCGTGCGAGTCTTCAGCCCACGTTCTTCAACCCTGATTTGGCATTTCCCCTTTCCCCTTTTTCTGTTTTCCTTTTAAACTGGGATTTACCCACCACAGTTTTTCACAATTCAGGTTCTCCGAAATTATGCTGTTATCACGATTGCATCGTCTGTCGGCAGTCACAGTGGCTGCCCTGCTCGGAACGGCTCTCCTTTCACTCAATGTGTTGGCGGTTCGAACACCCCAAAATTCTCAGGAAGAATCAACCCCTTCGCCAGTGGTTCAGCCCGTTTCCGCATCTCAATTTGAGCGGATTTACCCGGCTGTGGGTCCTGAGCTTTCGCCAGTCCCGCTTTCAATCCCAGATCTCACGTCATCAGCCCAGCCAAACCCATTGCTATCATCCATTGTACCCAATCAGTCCCCAACCGCCTCGTACATTGCTTTATCCAAGGGATTGTCAATCCCCGTCCCACAAAATATTGGATTTGTGTTTAATATTGTGCCGCCAGACCGCCCTGACTTTTTTCTCTTTGGCGAGCAAATCACCCCTGACATTTATCCGGCAACCCTGACCCATGTGCTCTATCCCTCTCTAAATAGCTGGGTCAAGGACAACGCCGGGAGATCAGCTCCGTCTGCGGCTGGAGCACAGGTTCGAGTCTTTGTTTTTTCAATTGATACAGACGCCAATCTGTCCAATGCTCAAATTAACAATGTCAAGCAGGCTGATTTTACAATCACGAAGGATTTCTCTGACCCGGCCCAGATTACGTCTTATTCAAACTATAATGAGTTTGACACCCCGGATTTCACGATTGACCGGGGGAGTTTTGTTGTTCTCATCAAACTGATTTCAACTGGCTCAAGCCAGCTCAGCCGTGACGGGAGAGATTTTTTCTTTATGGCTGATATCCGTCAGCCAAGCAAAGCGGTGATCTCGCCTGACGATGGCCGCAGCCTGACTGGGGTTGGCGTCCAGGTCAATAATCTGCAGGTTGATTTTCCGGTCTTAGCCCGAGTCACCCTGGCCAACACCAGCGTTCCGCCACCATCTATCGAGAAAGTGCGCTTCGCCAAAAATAAACTTTCCGTCTTCGGAAAACAGCTTTCGCTCACCGGCCAGCTTAGAATTAATAATAAAGTGGTGGTTCCGCCATTGCTCGCCCGCTATGTGCAGGAAACTGGTCGGTTACGGGTTCAGGCCACCCAGCAGCAATTAAATTTAAAAGAAGGCGAAAACGAAATTAGTTTTACTGAAGGAAAATTGACTTCAGCCAGCTTCCGGTTCAAGTACTCACCCAAATAGCCATCAAAGTGAGTCACGAGTCATCAGGCAAAGAGTTCGTTGATCAAGCTGTCGTCAGACAGAGTGAGTATTCAAACCAGAAGGTGGAAGAAACACAAATCTGCTGCCTGAGATTTGATTTCTTCCCACAAACACAGGCTGAACCTTCTTCAATTTCAATTCCAAATGGCAATGATCTATGAAACAAATTTTGATTCCTTTTCTTGTGGCGTGCTTTTTGGCACCTGGCTCAATGTGGGTTTCGTCGGTTTCACCGGTTTCCCAAATCTCGGCAGTCCACATACCTCAACGACAGGTTCCAGGGGGGCTGCCTTTTGTGGCTGACCTGGTGAAAACACAGGCCCGTGTTCCAGCCTTTCGCCACATCGGCCCACTCACGGTGGTCCTGGCTTCACGTGACCCCAAAGGACTTCAGGACTTGCTGGCGGCCCAGCAAAACCCGGCCTCGCCAGAGTACCATCAATGGTTGACACCACAGGAATTCGGTAATCGGTTTGGCCGTCTGCCACAGGAATATGCCCAGCTTCAGGAATGGCTCCGCTCGACAGGACTCACCGTGTCCCAGCAATGGCCCAATCGCCTCCAATTGACGGTTGAAGGCCCAGCAGAAGCTGTCGAACGGGCGTTTGACATCCAGCTCGACGAATATCAACTCAACGCCGAAGTCGGGTTTGCCGCCAATCGAATGCCATCCGTCCCAGCGATCTTTCCATTTATCAAAGGGATCAGCGGGCTGCACAGTTTTACCCGGTTTCAACCAATGGTCTCTGAAACCAGCCTCACACCTGGTGTCGCTCACACTGGAAATACTTTTTCGCACCGTGGCCCATCAAATTTAATGGCTCCGGCTGATATTGCCACGGTTTACAACTTAAAGCCCCTGCTTGACCAGGGTCTGGACGGCAGCGGCGTCACGATTGCCGTTGCGGCCCGATGCGACTTTAACCTCAGCGACCCGGTTGCCTTTCGCTCGCAATTCAACTTGCCGCCAAAGGACCCAATCAAAGTGTTTCCGTTTGGCCCCCGCCCTAATCGTGGTGGAGTCGAGGAAGTAGAAGCCGTTCTTGATGTCGAATGGGCCGGTGCCACCGCCCCAGATGCCACCGTCAAAAGCGTGATTGCCCCGGATA
>DAOQNB010000046.1:0-2751 GCA_035335845.1 Acidobacteriota bacterium
CCTCATCCTTCATCCCTCATCCCTTCTGAAAACCCGGAACCCGGAACCCTAAAATGAAATCGTTCCGTCGTCGCTGATTTTGACGCTTGTATCGCCAAAATCGCTTTCAGAGAGTTGCTTCATCAGTGGAATGATGGCTTTGGACGAATCAGCGAGTGGTCCGCCCGGTTTGATTTGCTTGAATGGATGAATTTTCCCACCTCGAAATGCCCCATCTTTGGGATCAATATGGACTTCCAGAATCATGGTTTTCCCAAGTTCTTCAGCCAGATTGAATTTGCCATAGGTGGCAAAGTTCCCCAGTGAATAGGCAATGAAGCGATCTTTGTACACTTCCATCCCTCGGCAGACGTGAGGTCCGTGCCCAATCACCAAATCAGCACCAGCATCAATCACCGTGCGCGCAAATTTGCGAAGGTGGCCACGAGTTTCACCTAGAAAGATTTCCACCTGATCTGGAACATGCAGGTTTGCTGTGCCTTCGGCGCCGCCGTGAAATGAAACAATTACCAGATCGGCTTTTTTGGTGGTATCAGCCACGACTCTTCGGGCAATTTCGATGTCATTGACATTGTAGGAAACCGCGTTGGTGGCAAACCCGATAATGGCAATTTTGCGACCTTTGACCGTCATATAGGCAATGTCACCAATTTCGCCAGCGTGGGCAATCCCGAGTTCATCCAGTACCTTTTTGGAACTGGCCATTCCCTGCGAGCCAAAATCATTGGCGTGGTTATTGGCCAGGCTCATGACGTCAATCCCGGCATCTTTGAGGTGTTTTCCATATCGGGTTGGCACTCGGAAGGCAAAGCAGCGGGTTGATTTGGGGCCACATTTGGTGGTGGTGCCACCTTCGAGCATCGGGCCTTCGAGATTCCCAAACGCGAGGTCAGCCGAGGTCAGAATCGGTGTGGCTTCTTTGAGTAGATCAGCCCCATCGTTGGGCGGCAGCCCAGATTCGTCCGGGTAGGTTGACCCCAACATAATGTCGCCCACACCCATAAACACGATATTTGAAGCCGACGTTGCTGCCGGAACCGATTGAGCTGGTGGCTCCTTCGCGGCTGGGGTTGATGCTGGCGACTGAGCCGTGGCAGGTTGGCCGTCAACTGTGCAGGCAACAACCAGTCCAAGAAAACAAAATCCGAGCAAAAGCAAAATTCGTGATTTCATACAATTCCAGAGTGACAGTAGTAGGCGGAAGACATCGGGCGGAAGACATCGGGCTCAGGGCTGAGGGCTGAAGATTCGCAAGCTCAGAGCGGAAGACATCGGGTATAAAAAGCCCTGAGCCCATTTTCTTCAGCCCGACGTCTTCAGCCCGACGTCTTCAGCCCCAGGCCAGTTGTCTTTCATTCACAAACACACAAACAGCGAGGCAGGAAAAATCTCCCAAGCCCCGCTGTCTTAGTCGCCGTAAAAATGAAATGTGATGCCTGGCGTGGTTACTGCGGAAAGCTGGCCAGAGCTTTTTCTTCGTCGTCAAAGGTTTCGAAGACGGTCAAAAGCTTGGTAATAGCCAGCAGGTCCTGGATCTTTTTGGTGAGCTTCAACAACTTCAAACTGCCTTGTTGTTTGTTGACGGTGGTGTAGCTGCTGACGAGTTCGCCGATACCGGAACTGTCAACATAGCTCACATCGCCAAGATTCAGCAGGATGTATTTCGAATTGCCATCGAGCAGGGTCCGAATCGCTTCACGGAGTTGGACACTGCCCTCGCCGATTGTGATTTTCCCGCTCAAATCGAGGATTGAGACGTTGCCTGAGGTTCGTTGTGTGATCTTCAGAGACATGGGCGCTGCTCCTTAAAAAAGGTTGAGTATGTGTTAACTTTTTTGAAAGCCCTCTGACCAGTACTCAGACTGGGTGAGAACAGACCTGAGTCCGTTTCACCTTTCAATCGGCTGAAAGACCGTCGGAGTCGGCGTCTTGAGGCGTTTCGGGCTTGCGTTTGATCATTCTGACCACCGTTCCACCTTGCGGATGGGTCGAAAAATTGACTTCGTCCATAAATGTCCGCATGTAGAAAATACCGCGTCCATTGGGGTTCAGAAGATTTGAGGGATCAAGCGGATCCGGTAAATGACTTGCATCAAACCCCCGGCCACGGTCCCGGATCGAGACGTCAATGTGCTGTTCAAAAATCGCAAACCGCACATCGACTGGCTTTTGTGAATCAAGTTGATTGCCATGTTTGATGGCGTTGATGACTGACTCACGCACCGCAAGCCCTACCCAGTGTGCTTCTTCTGGGGGAAACCCGACAATCTGCGTGATGTTGTCAGTGACGGCGGCCACCAGTTCGATAAAACGATAACTACTGTCAATTGTGAGTTCTATCACATTTTCCGCCGTATTCATTGTTAAGTAATTGCCCTTTCACGGAGAGTTTTTTCGGTATGCTGACAGAACCCGTTGCCACCAGTCGAGACCCTGGATGTCGAACCCTTTTTTCCAGAAGCCAATCGTCAACGAAAACGACGTGGAAGGCAACTGTTTATTGCTGGCCAGCCAGCTCTGGGAAAAAGACACGATTCTGGGGAACTCTGACGGCCAACTCGCCCTGGGCGGTACACGAAACCAATGCTCGGGGTAAATTGACTGCAGCAAAAGTGCGTTGTGCGTGATTGCTGGGTGCTGAATGTCTTTGACTGAACGGATGTTGGGAAAAATTACGCCAACTTGTCTAGCATAGGCGCCCGGTTAAGTCAAGAAATGTCACTTGAGGGGCTGAAAACCAGAGCCTGGGGC
>DAOQNB010000046.1:2851-12349 GCA_035335845.1 Acidobacteriota bacterium
AGCCCTGGTTTTCAGTTCCAAGTTGAAAAACTCGCCGGGCATTTTCGGCAAAAAATTTGGCCTGAATCTCAGTCGAAAGCCCAAGCTCCTGAACTTGCTGGACACATTTCTCAAGCGACAGTTGTGGAAAATTCGTCCCAAAGAGCACTTTGTCCTGGCCGTAAGTCTTCATATATTGAAGCAGTTGCGGTGGATAGTAACGGGGCAAATAAGCTGAGGTGTCAATAAAAACATTTTCATGTTTCCAGGCCACACCAATCATTTCATCAGTCCAGGGAAAACCGATGTGCCCGGCTACAATTTTCAATTCGGGAAAGATGAGCGCTACTTCATCAAGGTAGGGCACCGGGCGTCCGGGTTCAGACGGCATCAGCGGGCCAGTATGTCCAACCTGGGTGCAGAACGGGATGTCCAGCTCAATACATTTTACGTAGAGGGGAAAGTAAAATTTGTCGTTCGGCGGGCGATTCCACAGCCATGGCACAACACGTAACGCTTTGAACCCAAGCTCTTTCACGGCACGCTCCAGTTCACGAACCGCTTCGACGGGTTTTTCGAGATTGACCGCCGCCACACCGCAAAAGCGATCTGGAAACTGGCGAATCATCTCTGCAATGTCGTCATTGTGGTAAATCCATTGTCCAGGACGATGCCAGGCAGAGAGCATCAATGTCTGAATGCCAGCCCGATCCATTGCCATCACGATTTGCTCAGCCGTGAGACCTGTTTCCAGGAGTTTTGCTGAGCCAGATTGTTGAAACAGGCGGGCAACCTCGGGCATTTTTTGTGCTGATTGTCGTGTGAGGGGCTGTGCCCAGGCGTCAATGATGGGTTGGTTTTGGGTCATAGAGTTTTAGGGTTCAGGGTTCAGGGTTCAGGGTTCAGGAAAAGACATAAAGGACGAAAAAGACATAAAGGACATAAATTCCAAAGGGTAATACCATTTTGGAATGATCATATCGTATTATGGGAAAGCTAAATCGTTGAAAGATATGTATTTCCCTTAGCTCTTAGCCCCATACCCCCAGCCCTAAATGGAATTACTTGATGCTGACTGTTCCACTAATGGCTGTGCCCAGGTTCCCGGCGGCATCACGGGCAGTGACTTGCACGCGGCCTGATTTGGTTTTAGCAACGCTGGCTGGCACGGTCCAGGTGAAGCTTTGGGCATTGCCTGGCAATCCGGAAACAATTGCAGTTGAAAAGGTTGTACCGTCTCCGGCAAAGCTGAGGTCGTGACCTGTAACGCCGGTATTATCGGCTGAAGTCCACGAAATGCCCAATGAAGCATCTTTTTTGCGTTTGACTTTGGTTTTTGAAAGCGTCACGTCGGTTACTGCTGGGTTTTGGGTATCTGGGTTTCCACCGCCACCAGCCGGTGCCGCGCCTTCTTTCACCGTTCGAATGGCATTGTTTCCGGTATCCAGAATCACCACATTCCCGAGCTTATCAATGGCAACTCCCTGAGGTGAAGCCAGCATGGCCTGATCGGCTGGGCCTTCGTCGCCAGAGTAGCCTGGAATGCCAAAGCCGCTAAAGCTTGAAACCAGACCTGTTTGAGCATCAACCCGGCGAATCCGCGACGCATAGGCTTCAGAAATGAAGAGATTGCCGGCACCATCCATTGCCATGCGATGGGGGCCAAAAAGCTGAGCCTGAGTGGCTAAAATGTTATCGTCATCATTTTCACCACCACCAGCGATGGTGCGGATGATGCGCGTACTGGCGTCAACCCGACGGACGCGACCAGCATCCCGGTCAGCCACAAACAGGTTCCCTTCGCTATCAATCAACAGGCTTCGTGGATATTGCAACCGGGCACTGGTTGCCGGGCCGCCATCGCCGCTGTCTGCCGGCTCACCTGCCGGGCCACTTCCAACCACAGTCAGGATGATTCCAGTTCGGGCATCAACTTTACGAATTCGGTTATTGTTTGAGTCAACGACATAGATGTTTCCAGACTGGTCAACTTCCACATCGGTTGGGAAATTCAAGGTTGCTTCAAGAGCCGGGCCGCCGTCGCCGTCAAAGTCAAACCCGCCATTCCCAGCGACAGTGGTGATGATTCCAGTCCGGGCATCAACCCGGCGAATGACGGAATTACTCGAATCCGCAATCAAAATATTTCCGGCCTGGTCCACTGCCATTCCAGATGGATCATTGAGCGATGCCTGGGTGGCTGGGCCGCCATCGCCGGAATATCCGTTTCGGCCATTTCCGGCGACGGTCGTAATAATGCCGGTTTGAATATCAATTTTGCGAATCCGATGATTCCCATCATCCGCAAAGTAAATATTCCCTTGCTGGTCAAGGGCGATTCCTGAGGTGTCTTGCAAGCTAAGATTGGCCATGATTGCCGGTCTATTGTCGCCAAGATCACCGCCTCCGCCACCGATGGTGGTGATAATGCCGGTTTCGGCATCAACCTCTCGAATCAGATTTTGACCGTCGTCGGAAATGTAGAGATTTCCAAAACCATCAACCACGATACCGCAGGGAACGAGTCCAGCTTCAACCGCCGGGCCATCGTCTCCGCCGGAATTTTCGCCATTTCCGGCCACAGTGGTGATAATGCCGGTTTCAGCATCCACACGTCGGACGCGATTGTTGGCAAGATCGGCAATAAACAGGTTCTGGTCTTCATCCAGGGCCAGTGCAATCGGAACATTGAGCGATGCTTCACTGGCTGGGCCATCATCACCGGTAAAGTCGCCATTAAAATTGCCGGTTGGACCAATGCCAGCCACGGTAGTGATGATGTCGGTGTCAGAATCAACACGCCGGATGCGGTTGTTAAAAGTATCAGCAATCAGCAGGTCATCATCGTCAGCAATCCGAATTGCACCGGCAAACTGGAGTGCCAGTTGGGCTTCGTCAGCCGGACCATCATCACCGTCAAACCCAAATTCTCCAGTTCCAACGGCGGTGGAGATGATTCCAGTTTGGGGATCAATGCGGCGGATGCGATTGTTTCCGCTGTCAACAATAAAGATGCTGCCTTCCGAATCAACCGCCACACTGGTTGGTTGCGCAATTGCGGCCTGGGTGGCTGGACCGTCATCTCCGCTAAAATCGTAATCGCCTGTGCCGGCAATGGTACTCATCAGGCCAGTCACGGCGTCCACCCGGCGAACACAGTTATTGGAGGAATCCGCAATAATGATGTTTCCCTGGCCGTCAATCGTGGCGCTCATCGGAAAATTAATACCTGCGCCAAGCGCCGGACCGCCATCCCCGCTCAAACCTGGATTTCCACTGCCAGCGACTGTCGTGATGATGTCAGCCTGATTTATTTGGCGAATGCGATGGTTCCCCGAATCGGCAATGAGCAGGTTCCCTTCGCCATCAATTTCGACCACCCCGCCGCCAAAGGCATTCAGGTTGAGACTGGCATTCACGGCCAGTCCGCCATCACCAATAAATGCCACGCCTCCGGCCACGGTTGTAATATCGCCTTTCGCAATCGAATCAAGTGCTTTGGCCATAATTCCAAAGGAACTTTGAGCCACGCCGCCTCGGGTTTGAATGGAAAGCGTGCGATTTCCAGGAGCATTTTGTGCGGGAACTCGAAGCCGGATTTGGGTGGCACTGAGGACTTCTGCATCCAGAATGACCCGATCACCCAAAATGACCACACTTTCCGGCGCAAAGTTTTTGCCGTTGATGATGACTTCTGAGCCCCCGTTCAAGGTATCGGATGTCCGACTGAGGCTATTAATCAATGGCGCTCCGATTGATACAACTTTGAGAGCATTGGTTTCAGCCTGGGCCTGGGTATCAAGCACAAAGCTTTCTGTTCCGCGCACCTGAACACTGGCGGCTTGCTGGAAGCTGCCATCCTGAGCCAGTTGAACCTTTTGCGGAAGATCACCAAAGGCCCGTGTCACCACTGAAGCCCCCATCTGGTCAACCACATAAATATTGCCCACGGCATCGGCGCTCACTGATTGAGGAACCATAAAAGTGAGTTCGTTCTCAGCTTGTGCCGGGATTGCCGCCAGTCGCCGGATGAGAAGTTGATGTTCTTCAGGTCTCAAAAACGAAGGCGAGGCACTGGATTCCAGCACCCCACGGGCGCTGGATTTTCGACCAAGGGTCGCCACGGTTCCATTGCGAGCAACCAGTCGTACGCGATTATTTCCAGTATCAGCCACGATCAGAAGCTTGCCATCTGGACTCAGGGCCAGGCCGCTGGGCCGATTAAATCGGGCGGCTCGTCCGCGTCCATCAACTATACCGCTGGTACCAGGTTGCCCGGCGAGCAAAATGACTTGTTTGGATTCAAAATCAACCTGATAAATTGCGTGATTGTCAGTGTCAGCGACAAATAGATTTCCACCTGAATCAGTCACCACACCTCGCAATCCATTAAAAACTGCCTGGGCAAAAGGAGTGACATCATTGGACATCCGCCCTGGTGAACCTGTTCCAAGAATTGTGGTTACATTGTCATCAAAATCAATCTGACGCAGGCTGTGGTTGAGTGTGTCAGCCACGAAAATTCCGCCGTCGGCACTGTTATTAACCGTCACTGCCGTAGGACCAGCAAACCGGGCCTGGAGACGGTTTCCGTCAATTCGTGCCCCGGCGCCGCGTTGGCCGGCAAAAATCGAAGCCGGCATGGCCAGGTTTTCTTTGCGAAAAATAACATTTCCCAGCGGGTCACTAATATACAGGTGGCCAGCAGTATCGGTTTTGGTATCACCTGGAACTTTTGCTCCTTGCGCATTGGCCACACGGGCGACCACGACAAAAACGGATATTGAATCACTGCCTCGCCGTGCCGTAATGGTGGCAAATCCACGTTGGATCCCGCTCACCACTCCAGTATTTGGATCAACACTGGCAATGTCGGGGCTGCCTGATTCCCAGGTGACACCGGTTATTGGTTGACCACTGGCATCAGTCGCGGTCAATGATAACTGACGTTGTTCGTTCACGACGGGATTGGCTTGTTGAATGCGGATATTGCCGGCTTGTCTGGGCTGTGTACGTGTCCGGCTGACGGTTGGATATGACGCTGAGTGGGTTGGAAATGGGTGAAATGAGAGTGTGGAAAGCGTAACTGCTCCAAAAATGAGGAGGGAAAGCCAGCGGTGACGCATAGGAAATTCTCCAATATTCAGTTGAAATAGATTTGAGCTTAAAAGGTGTGGAAATAGGAGTTACCAAACCGTGTAACTCTACATCCATTCCTCTAAACTCGCTTCTTTTTCTGCCTGAACTTTGGTGGGAATTCCCTTGAAATCCGGTTGAAAACCAGTTGAAAACCAGGGCTGAAGAAAGCGGGCGGAAGACATCGGGCTCAGGGCTTGGGGCTGAAGACACTGGGCGGAAGACATTGGGTGAATTGCCCTGAGCCCGTTTTCTTCCGCCCCAAGCCTGATGTCTTTAGCTCCGAGCTTGCGAGTCCTCCGCTCTGGTATTTCAATCGGTTTTTTTCGCTGTGACTTCTTTTTCGCCGGCAAATATCAGTTTGCTGGCGACACCAGCGGCGTCGGTTTCAAACCGAATGGTAATGGTGTCGCCTGACATCACATCATAAATGGCAAAAGTGGTTGGCGAGACTGGCAAAAATGCCTTGCCGGTCATCTGGGGAAGTGGCCGGATACCAACGAGTTGACCTTGCTCCCAGGCATAGCGCATCAGAATTTCGCCGCGTTCAAAGGTCAGCCGGGCCGTGGTGGCCATCCGTTCTTCCATCGGCAACGTTCCGAGGACAGTGCAGCCTTTGAATTCTCCAAACCGCTCACGCCAGTTTTTCCACATTTCGGTTTCGCGGGCTTTGACGCTGGCCAGCGGAATGTTTCCCCCAAACGCCTGATGAATCAGTTCAAAGTTTCCCTTGCTGGCCTGTTCAACGAGATTTGCGGTGCGGGTGTTGATTTCGGTCAAGCGGGGATTGACCGCTGGAGTTCCGGTTGCAAGCAGGGAAAAGGCTTCCTGGCCTTCCGGTGAAATGACCAGCCGGTCTGATTTGGCCGCAACTGCCAGTTTGGCGCCTGAGGCGAGGGTGTATGTTCCTCCAAGTTTGGCAATTTTGCTGGCGTCGGCTTCAACCACTTTGGGCGGAAACGTTGGGTTCATTCCAAACAAAATTCTGGCGATTTGTTGTGAGGCTGGAATGGCTTTCACGTCAGCGTTTGAAGCGATAAAAATCACCACGTTTTCATCCACGTAGCGCCGGAAATCAGCGGCGAAAATCCCGTTGCCGCCATTGTGTGTCACGAGTTTGGTGCCACGTGGCGTCTTCATAATCGCCCAACCATAGGCGTAATGCGAAAATCCTTGCGGTCCTTCGGCAATGTACGGCATCTGAAATTTGCGTCTGGCTTCGGCTGAAAGAATCGTGTTTCCTTCCAATGCCTGATGCCAGCGGTACATATCGCCGACGGTGGCCTGGATCCCGCCGTTTCCACGTAACGCCCAATAGGGGCCTTCACCAACACAGGCTTTTTCGACCACCGTGCCCCAGGCTCTGCCGTCCAGATACCCACGCGCCTGTTTGTCTGGCGACCATTTGGGCAGGCAATATCCAGTGTGGAGCATCCCCGCTGGTTTCAACAGATTGTCATACAAAAACTGTTCGTAGGATTGACCTGAAATCAGTTCAACAATCGCTGCCAGCAGGCTGTATCCTGAATTGGCATATTCAAACTGCTCTCCGGGAGGGCTTAACAGTGGTTCTGCCATTGCCCGCTTGATATATTCTTCGCGTCCGACTGGCTCGTAATCTGTTTCAGCATAATCACTTCGCAGTCCGGCGCTGTGAGTCAGCAGGTGATGAATCGTAATCCCGGCTTTGTCTTTTGGTACACCCGGCAGGTATTTGTTGATCGGGTCTTCAACCCGGAGTTTGCCCTGCATTTCAAGCTTCAAAATTGCAGCGGCGGTAAACTGTTTGGTAATTGAGCCAATGTTGAAAACCGTGTCCACTGCATTTGGAATATTTTGTTCGCGATTGGCGAGCCCATATCCTTTTTCCAGAATCACGGCGCCATCTTTGGCAACGAGGATTCCGCCGGCAAACCCAAATTTCTCAAGTCGCGTGAGATAGTCATCCAGTTTTTGACCGGTTTCGGTGCGAACCGTCGCGGCGGGTGATTGTTTTTCAGATTTTTCCTGAACTCCATATCCGGTGATGCCACACACCATCAGAACCAGTAGCCCAAACACAAATTGGCGCTTTTTCATATGATGAGACCTTCCTGTTGTTCAATGGGAGATACCACCTCACCTCTGGCGTTGTTGTTTCGCCTGGTGATGGCCATTTTGGTGAAGTGTGTTGAGGGAAAAGTAGCGGTGAATCTTGAAGAACTTATGAAGGTGTCGAGGTAATCGGCAATGTCACGCGAAAGGTGGTGCCGATGTTTTTCTGACTGGTTACAGTGATGTGTCCGGTGTGCATCTGCACCAGTTGCTTGACGATGGCCAGCCCCAGGCCGGCACCCCCTTGCGCACGGGCACGCGCCGGGTCAGCCCGGTAAAACCGATCAAAAATAAAGGGAAGGTGTTCAGATTCAATACCTTCCCCCGAATCAGTCACCTGGAGTTCAACCTGGTTTCCGCTTTTGAAAACTTGAATGCAAATTGTCCCGCCAGCCGGTGTGTGTTGGAGTGCATTCACCAGCAGATTGCGCAAAATCTGGCTCACCCGCCGGGCATCAGCCCAAACCGCAGGCAGGTCAGGTGGCACATCTGAAGAAATTGTGATCCTTCTGGCTGTGGCTTGCGGCGAAAGCGAAACCAGTGCCTGTTCGATCAAAATTTGAAGCTCAACTTCGGCCAGGGTCAATTTAATCTGATTGGCTTCAGCCAGTGCCAGGTCCTGTAAATCATTGACAAGCTGGCTGAGCAGCAGCACTTCTTCGTGAAGTGAAGCCACCACTTCAGTATCAGCCGCAAGCAATCCATCTTGAACCGCTTCAAGCTGGCAGCGGATATTGGTGAGCGGGGTGCGGAGTTCGTGAGCCACATCATTGACCAGTGTTCGCCGGAGTTGTTCAGATCGGGCAACTGAGTCAGCCATGCGGTTAAAGGCTGTGGCAAGCTGGCCGATTTCATCAGATGAATGAATTGTCACGCGTTGGGCCAGGTCGCCCTGTTCCATGCGGTGCACAGCAGCGGTCAGTGCTTCAACCGGACCCACGATTCGGCGGGAGACAATCGCGGTTGCCACCAGCGCCAGGAGTCCAATCCCGCTCACCGCCCAAAACAGTGAACGATTGACCGCTGCCACGCGGGTTCGAGGTGGAATGGGTTCTGCTTCAGGACGTGGCAAGAGAAAGAACATCCCAAGCCGTTTCCCCGTGGCATCAATCAAAACGGTACGCGGCGGGCGAATCAGAATCTGTTCATTGGCAATTACTTCGCGCCTGACGGCACCTGGGAGTTCTTCAATCATCTGCACCACCAGTTTGTCAGGCTCAGGAAAGGTGATGCGCGCCTGAGTCAATTCTGGCACCGAAGCCGCAATCACCTGGTTTTCAGCATCTACCAGTAATCCATCCCGCTCTGTGACCTGGGCAATCTGCCGCAAAAGCGGGGTGATTTGATCCCACGACTGGTGTTTTTGATAATGCTCAAGGAGTTGCACCCGATAGGGTTCCAGGTTGAGTGGTTCAGTACCGGTAACCACCTTATTTAATTCAATGGACGTAATCTGACTCGACGCCAGGCCCACCGCCAGCACCGCCACCACGGAAATCGCCACTGTCATCAAAAATAAGCGCCAACGCAGGCTGTGCATCATGGTTTTTCTTCAGACAGGGAATAGCCGATCCCGTAAACCGTCACAATCAACGGCGGCTTCCCGGTCGGTCGGGTCATCTTTTTGCGGAGATTCATCACGTGCGCATCAACTGTGCGTTCCTGGCCTTCAAAATCCCAGCCAAATGCCCGTTCGACCAGTTCCTGGCGTGAAAAAACCCGTCCCGGCGCCCGAACAAACGTTTCCAGAATCTTGAACTCGGTTGGTGTGAGCGGGATTTCCTGTCCGTCGAGCCAGACATTGTGGCGTGCGGTATCCAGCAGCAATCCGTTGAACTGCAACACTGACGGGCGGGGATCAAGTGGTTGAATCGTCCGCCTGAGTACAGCCCGGACGCGGGCCACTAACTCGCGTGGGCTGAAAGGTTTGGCGATATAATCATCTGCTCCCAGATCAAGCCCGTGCAGGGTATCAGCTTCGGTTGTCCGGGCGGTCAGCATCACAATCGGCACGGTGGACTCAGCCCGCAAGATCCGACATACGGCCATTCCATCGAGTTCCGGCAACATCAAATCGAGCACAATCAAATCTGGATGTGCTGTCCGCGCCAGTTCCAGTGCTTCGCGACCCGTGCGAGCAATCAAAACCTGAAATCCATTGTGTTCCAGGTAAAGCTGGATGGATGCGACGGTTTTGGGTTCATCATCAACGATGAGAATGGTGCGGTCAGGCATAGGAGCAGGGCTGAGGGCTAGGGGCTAAGGGTTCAGGGTTCAGGGTTCAGGGTT
>DAOQNB010000046.1:12449-15779 GCA_035335845.1 Acidobacteriota bacterium
AGGGTTCAGGGTTCAGGGTTCAGGGTTTCGAAGTTTTGTCTTTTTCGTCCTTTTCTGATCAGAAGCCCTGGTTTGACAATGAGTCTCGTGAAAATTGTGAAGAACCTGTGAAGATCGGTTTGTGAGCAGAAACAAAAATTCACCACAGAGGCCACAGAGGGTCACAGAGGAATTGACCAATTTTTGATCTTCCTCTGTGTTCCTCTGTGGCCTCTGTGGTGAAAAAAGTGTTTGCCAAATCAAGCAATTCCAGCCCGCACGAGAAGCGATTCAAATTCACGCTGTACATCGTGCAACACGCTTTCTTCGCTCAGGGTTTTGAGTTCGCGGCCACGCATGACAATTTGTCCATCAATAATGGTGTCGCGAACGTCACTGGCATTGGCTGAATACACCAGCGATGACACCGGGTCTGGATGCGGCGCCGCGTGGAGTGTGTTGAGGTTGACGATCACAACATCTGCCCGTTTGCCGACTTCGAGGCTGCCCAGATCATCTTCCTGACCAATCGCCCGGGCACCCTCCCAGGTCGCCATCCGGAAAGCTTCGGCGGCGGCCAGATGGCGCGAACCCTTGCGCATTTTCTGCAAAATCGCGGCCAGTCGCATTTCGGTGAAGGCATCGAGGCGGTTATTGCACGGCGCTCCGTCAGCCCCAATCGAGACCCGAATGCCACGTTCGTGCATTTCGACAATCGGGGCCACGCCCGAACCAAGTTTGAGATTTGACGATGGACAGTGCAACACATGGGTCTGTGTACGGGCGAGGATGTCGAGTTCGGTATCATCCAGCCAGACACAGTGGGCCAACCCAACGTGAGTGCCGGTCAGCCCGACGCTATCAAGGTAGGCAATGTTGCGCTGACCAGTTTCAGAATACACCAGCGCCACTTCGTCGCGATTTTCCGAAGCGTGGGTGTGAATAATCAAATTTCGTTCACGCGCCAGTTTCCCAACTTCACGCAGCAGCCCATCGGTGCACGAAACTGCAAAGCGCGGGGCAAAGCACATTCGAACCCGCCCATCATCCCGCCCGTGCCATTTTTCAATCAGACGGATTGATTCTGCGATTGAAGCATCAGTTTTCTCTTGAAGCCCAACCGGAACCTCGGTTCCTTTATCCATCATGCACTTGCCAACGACAGCCCGAAAGCCTGTTTCTTCAACTACTTGCAAGGCCGCTTCGGTGTGATTGACGGTTTCCATCGTCAAGGCGGCGGTGGTGCCACCCCGGATCATTTCCGCAATTGAGAGTTGGGCTGAAGCCCGGAGGCTTTCCGGTGTGTGGGAGGCTTCCATCGGCCAGATTCGCAATTTCAACCAGTCCAGCAATTCCAGATCATCCGCCGAACCGCGAAACAGGGTCTGACACAGGTGAATGTGAGACTGAATAAAACCCGGCATCACCACGCAACCTGTGGCATCAATTGTTTCGTCTGCCGTTTCCGGAACGGTACCGATATGACTGATGCGGCGATCTGTGATGTACAAATCTCCTTTGATCACTTGATGTTGGAGGCCGGAGGTGAGCAAGGTGCCGTTGGTAATGCGAATTGTCGAGGAAGCCATGCGAAATATCCTTTGGGGAAGAATTGGGGCTGAAGACATCGGGCTGAAAATTCGCAAGCTCAGGGCTGAAGAAGTTGGGCGTGGGCCTGTTTTACCCGTTTTCTTCAGCCCAATCGTCTTCAGCCCGATGTCTTCAACCCAATCGTCTTCAGCCCTGGTTTTTCAGTATTTATAAAACCCACGACCGGATTTGCGACCCAGCCAGCCAGCGGCAACATACTGCCGGAGCAGTGGACAGGCGCGATATTTTGAATCCTGGAAGCCGTCATAAAGCACTTCCATAATCGCCAGACACACATCCAGCCCGATGAAGTCGGCCAGGGTGAGCGGGCCCATGGGGTGATTCATCCCAAGCTTCATAATGCCGTCAATGGCTTCTGGTGTCGCAACGCCTTCATAGAGCGCAAAAATTGCCTCGTTGATCATCGGCATCAGAATGCGGTTTGAAATAAATCCAGGTGAGTCCTGGCAGGAAATGGCGGTTTTGCCCATTTTGGCGCACAGGGCCGTGACCTGATCGTTGGTCTCATCATCGGTGGCCAATCCACGGATAATTTCAACCAGTGTCATCACCGGCACCGGGTTCATAAAGTGCATTCCGATGACTTTCTCCGGGCGTTTGGTGGCGGCACCAATCCGGGTAATGGCGATTGACGAGGTATTGCTGGCCAAAATCACGCCAGGTTGGGTTAATTCATCAAGCTGGGCAAAGAGTTTGGTTTTGACGTCAACATTTTCGACCACGGCTTCAACCACAAACTCAGCTTCAGCCAGAGCGGCCAGATCAGTCACTGGTCGAATGCGAGCCAGGATTTCCTGTTTGCCTTCGACAGTGAGACGTTCTTTTTTCACATCACGCTGCAGACTGGAATCAATCGCCGAAAGGCCGCGATCCAGGTAAGCTTGCGCAATGTCGTGCAAAATCACATTCATTCCGGCACGAGCTGCAACCTGGGCAATCCCATTGCCCATCGTGCCCGCACCAATCACTGCAAATGTTTGAACCATAAAAGATGATGACTCCTGTGTGGATTCAGTAAGAAAAAGGGGGAGCAAGTGTAGAGAAGAAGCCTATGCTCATCAAGATGATTTCTTGTTCGGTTCCACGTGAACAAAGACGAGCTTTTGAACAAGCGCAGGAACGCTGGCGGGAACTGCAAACTGTACCAGGGTTTGGTGGCCAAATCGGCGGCTGGAGTATGAGTTTAAAAACCCATGCCTGCATTCTGGCTTTTTGGAAAAGCCAGCCATTGTACCAGCACTTTATGGCACATGACCACGACCGAATTTTGCAAATCAGTGGCCAATCCGGTACCTACCAATCAATCACTGTTCAATTTTTTGAGCAAAAATTCGACATTCCAGGTCACCATGACTATATTCTCGCGGCGCTGACTGCTGGAACGTGGCTGCAGATAACCAAATTAACACTGGTTGATCTGGCTGTGACTCAATTTTCTGACTGGAGTCGTGATCCGGATTTCCTGGCTGGGGTGGCTGGTTGTTGCCCCACTGCTACTAAAGATTGGCTGGTGGCCACACTGTGGACTAAACCGGAACCCCCTGATATGAGCTGGAATCACCTACTTCCGTCCGAAACAACCACCATTGCCTTGGCGCCAACCTGGCTGGTCAGTTCAAAAGGTAACTGACGAAATCAAAATCAAAGGACAAAAAAGACAAAAAATCAGGTATGAAGGCGTGATGTGGGGAGGTCAACTGGAACTGGAAGCGATTTGAAATTTTGTCCAAATCGAGGTGC
>DAOQNB010000047.1:0-2611 GCA_035335845.1 Acidobacteriota bacterium
GTATTACGGCAGTGGCCGCGTATTTTCAGAGCCAGTGAACAAAGGGGCCATGCGCGAATTGGCAGAACAAACCGGTGGTCGAGCCTTTTTCCCGGAAAAAGAATCTGATTTTTATTCAGCCTTTCAGCAAATTGAAGAAGATATCCGGCAACAGTTTAGTGTTTCTTACTCACCATCAAATTCCAACCGAGATGGTTCTTTTCGCGAGATCAAAATTGGAATTAAAGGTCGTCCAGATACAAAGGACCTGAAAGTTTTAAGCCGGAAAGGCTATTACGCAAAGTAAGGAAACAAACTTTTGAGGCGCAGGAACTAAAGGCACTTGACGGAATGGTTTCTTGGGTGAAAATTGGTGGCAGCACAATCCTTCACACTGCCCTGACCAAAGATCCGATTCCAACCAGGTGAACTTCCCAGGCAAAATGCTGGTTCCTGCGCCTTTTGCTTTGCATTGACGCTCATGGCTGAAAGTCTGCTTGCTTCGTCCTCAACTGCGCCGCTGTCACCCCCGGACCTGGAGGCAGGCCAGGGTGTGCTTAACCAGCAGGCGCTTTCCTACTTCAAGCTCCTGACTGTATTGCGCAAGCAACTGACCACAACGGCAGCCACGTCCCAGGTTGGGGTGGTCACCAACATTGCCCGCTGGTTGGATGCCGCACCCGTCCTGACTCTGATTGCCCGCACCCCGCACTGGTACTGTGAATGGCAGATTAAAGAAGCCCTGTATTCCAATCCACGCACCCCGCGTCGGATTCGAGAGGAAATTGGCCGCACGATCTCAATTTTTGAGTTAATGCGCGAGCTGGATCGGCACGGGTTAAAGGATCAGGAAAAGACTGAAATCCGCGAAGATATCAAGTCGCTCTTTACCACGCTGAGCGGAATTGACAAGTCAATTGTCAAAGCTCGTGCTTACCGGTTGTCGTCATCAAACCGCCAGGCAGCGGCTGGGCGCCCTCCAACGCTTGAAACACCATTATTGCCTGACCTGGGAGCGTTACCTGAATATTCACTGGCGGATCTGCTGGCTATCACCAAAGAATTACAGGGTGAAACCGGTTCACTCGATGAATCATTGAGCAAACCACCCGAAGTGGTGGATCTGACCTCGCTTTCAGTTGATGAACAACTGGTTCAGGCCCAGACAACTGGTGACTCATTCATTTTGTTACAGGCACTTGGTTCAGACCGGGAAGACCTCCTCAGTGCCGTCCTCACCAATCCGAATCTTTCAGAAGCTCATGTGCTCGTGGCCGCAACCGAGAACCCCAACCCGGCTTTCTTCCGGGCCATGACCCATCAGGAGCGCTGGTATCAACAACCTGAAATCCGAAGTGCACTTTTAAAAAATCCGCACCTCCCGCGAGATCGAAAACTCGGGCTGACATTGACCGAGCAATTACCTACCTTGTTTGAAGCGATTGACGAAGGTGGTGACCGGGCACAGGCGGCAGCCAAAACGCTCGGAAACGTGATTGACCACCTTGGGGCAGAAGATCTGATCTATGGCCTGGAAACCGCGAAAGTTCTCTATCCTCATCTGGTCCATCTGATTTTTGCGGCACCGGTCTTTACAGGCCAGGCTGAATTGCCATTGAGCGTGGCTGATGAGGCTGATATTTATGAAATTGACCACGATTTCGAGGCCCAACTGCACTCAGCTTCGCAGCCAGTTCAAATTGTTTCAACGGCAGATGCGATCAATGAGCCGGTTCCTGCTTCACGGCTGTCGTCAGCCATTGAGTTGCGATGTCAGGAGGCAGCCACCGTCAATGAGATTGGTCAAATCGCACTTTTGCTGACGGATCCTGATGACCAGGTATTTGCTTCATTGCTGCACAACCCGGCGCTGCCAGAAGATATGATTGTTGGCTATGCCCGGACCATCACGGCTGATCGAGCCCAGGCAATTTATCGTGACTCTCGATGGGCTGGTCGGCAGCGTATTCAGGAAGCCTTGCTCGACAATCCGAAGACGCCTCACGGCATTGCGCTTGAACTTCTTAATTTTGTTTCAAACCCCCAAAGCCTGCTCAAGGTGGTGAAAAATCCCAAGATTGCCACCATCGAAGTGAAACAAAAAGCCCTCCAGAAGCTCATCGAAATTTATCGTGCGCTTGATTCATCTGGACGAATCAGCTTAATCAAAGCCACCAATGGCGAAGTCCTGCACGAGTTGTGGGAAGAGGCCTTCCACGACGAAGAGACGATTACCACACTACTGAAAGAACAGTATCTGGAAGACGGGATTGTGTTAAAAGTTGTCCGCTCCAAGTCTGCTCCACGAAGCGCACTGGGTGCTATCGGTGCCAATCCAGCCTGGATCAACAATTATCAAATTCGACTTGAGCTGGTGATGAATCCCAAAACCCCACGTGATGTGGTGGCCCGCTTGATTTCACGACTTAACCCAACAGATCGTACCAAAATCAAAAACAACCGGAACTTGCCGGAATATGTCCGGGCAATGGTTTAGGGCTTGAGGCTGAAAAAACTGGGGCTCAGGGCTTGGGGCTGAAGAAGTCGGGCTGAAGGCATCGGGCTGAAGAAAATGGGCTGAAGAATTGGTTTTACCCCATGTCTTCAACCCCAAGCCCGATGTCTTCAACCC
>DAOQNB010000047.1:2711-14181 GCA_035335845.1 Acidobacteriota bacterium
CTGAAGAATTGGTTTTACCCCATGTCTTCAACCCCAAGCCCGATGTCTTCAACCCTAAGCCCGATGTCTTCAGCCCCAAGCCCGATGTCTTCAGCCCAATGTCTTCAGCCCGAGGCCCGGTTCAACATTCATATCAGGAGTTTCAGCCCATGGTTGTCAGCCAGTGGAACTATGTGCCCCGTTTTTCAAAGAAATGGCTGGTGAAGGGATTTCTTATCTTTTTGACCGGGTGGGTTGCCTTCCAACCAGGAGTTGTGCTGGCCCAGTCACCAGGTGACTTGCACCAGGAACCACAATTAACCGAGCTTGAGAAAAAGCTTCTGACTGTCCCATCCCCTGAACGGGCGCGAACGACATTGCGTGCCTACACGGCAAAACCCCATCTGGCTGGCACGCCTGAAGACTATGAAACCGCACGATTTACACAGGAGGAATTTCGAAAGGCTGGGTTGCAGGCCGAACTGGTTGAATATGAAGCCTGGATGCCCTATCCGAAATCGCGTCTGGTCGAAATTGTGGCCCCGGTAAAATTCACTGCCTCTTTAACTGAGCCCGTGCAGCCAGAAGACTTTGATTCCAAAACACTTCGCTCCGTGCCGACTTATTCGGCCTATTCACCCTCGGGCGATGTCACTGCTGACGTGGTGTATGCTAACTATGGCTTGCCCCAGGATTTTGACGCACTGCAACGGCTCGGTGTTGATGTCAAAGGGAAAATCATTCTGGTTCGGTATGGCGCAGCGTATCGTGGCGTGAAAGCCAAAGTGGCTGAAGAACGTGGCGCCGCTGGTGTTTTGATTTTCTCAGACCCCAAAGATGACGGCTTTGTCCGTGGGGAAACCTTTCCAAATGGCCCATTTCGGCCTGATACCTGTGTTCAGCGTGGTAGTATCAATTACATTTTTAACTATCCGGGTGACCCGCTCACACCTGGTGTTGCTGCCACAAAAAATGCAAAACGCATTCAACCCATCGAAGCTAAGAACCTGCCGCGAATTCCAGTTCAGCCGCTTTCCTATCGGGATGCACTCCCAATTTTAGAGAACCTGGGTGGTCAGGCAGTTCCGGAAGGCTGGCAGGGAGGGCTTCCGATTCCATATCGAACCGGTCCGGGTCCCACCAAAGTTCATCTCAAACTCCAGATGGAGTACAAATCCCGCAAAATCTGGAATGTCATCGGAACGATTCCAGGGAAAAGCCAGCCAGATGAATGGGTATTGCTCGGAAATCACCGGGATGCCTGGGTGTATGGGGCGGTTGATCCTTCGAGTGGTTCAACTGCCTTGCTTGAAGTTGCCCGATCTTTTGGGGAACTGCTCAAACAAGGCTGGCGACCTCACCGGACACTCAAGCTGTGTAGCTGGGATGGCGAAGAATTTGGGTTGATTGGTTCGACTGAATGGGCAGAAGACAATGCCGCTGTGCTCAAAGAAAAAGCAATTGCCTATTTGAATGTTGATGTGGCGGTGTGTGGTGGAAATTTTGGAAGCAGTGCGGTTCCAAGTCTTTGGCCGTTGCTGCGAGGTGCATCAAGGGTTGTGCTTGATGCCGACGGCAAGCAAACGCTGCACGGAAGCTGGATTGCCCGCAATCCTGACGCGATTGAAATTGGAATTGGGCAACTGGGTGGTGGGTCAGATTTTGTGCCATTCCTCAACCATCTTGGAATTCCAGCGGCTGATATGGGGATGGGGGGGCCATATGGCGTCTATCATTCGACCTATGACAGTTTTTTCTGGATGGAGAAGTTTGGTGATCCAGGCTTTACCCGGCACGCGACCATGGCCCGCATGTGGTCGCTGGTGGCTTATCGGCTGGTTGATTTACCGACGATTCAACTCAATCTGAGTGAATATGCCCACGAACTTCTTCGATTGTGTTTTGATCTGGAGAAGAGCTTTAAGGAGACGCCGGGCAAACCAGAGTTTACCCAGCTCAACCTGGCGGCCACGCAACTTGTTTTGAAAGCCGAGGCTTTTGAACGAAGCGGTGATACCCCAGCCACGCTCGCTGCCCGTAATCGAAAACGGAGACAGTTTGAACGCGCTCTGACTGATGAAAAAGGACTTCCTGGACGACCATGGTTCCGACATCTGGTGTACTCGCCTGGTGTTTATTCCGGATATGGCGCCGAAGTCTTTTCTGGTATTCGACACGCTCTGAACCAAAAACGACCCGAAGAAGCCCGTCAGGCCGTTGACCAGTTGGCGGCAGCCCTCAACCGGGCGATTGAGGTGCTCAAGTGACGCCGCTTGAAGCCAAACTCCATCAGCGAATCAAAACTGGCGGTGAAATATCCTTTCGCGACTTTATGGACGCGGCTCTGTATGACGAGGAGTTTGGCTACTACACGACAAAACCTGATCGAATTGGCCGCAAAGGTGATTATTTCACCAGCAGCAATGTGTCACGGTTTTTTGGGGAGTTGATTGCCAAACAAATATGGCTGAGCTGGCAGGAACTGGGCACTCCGCAACCATTTTCCATTCTTGAGTTTGGGGCTGGAACCGGTCGGTTGGCTAACGATGTCTTGACGACGTTGGAAACAAGTTACCCTGAATTTTTCCAATTTCTGACCTATGTGATTTGTGACCGAAGTCCAGTGCTTCGTCAGGCCCAGCACGAGATGCTGGCGCCGTTCAGCGGGAAAGTACGGTGGATTGATCAGATTGAGCCTGTCCCAGCCGCTTTTGTTTTGGCAAATGAGTTTGTTGACGCCTTATCATTTCATCGGTTTCGACTGCGCCGGGGACGAATTGAAACCTGCCAGGTTGGTGTGCGCGATGGAAAACTTGTTCCTGTCTGGACAGAACTGGCATCGCCGGAAACGGTTCAGAGCTATCTCAAACAAACTGGAATGCCTGTGTATGACGGGCACGAATGGGAAATCTGCTTTGAGGCCATTGACTGGCTGACCGCTGTGGCCAGTTCACTCGGCTGCGGAGCGATTCTGATCATTGACTATGGGGACCTGAGCGACCATTTATCCGAAGAAAGACACGGTACCGCCCGGTGTTTCTTTCAACATCGGGTCAATACCGACTTTTTCAGCCGGATAGGCGACCAGGACATCACGGCTGATGTTAACTTCTCAGCGTTGATTAGTGCTGGACAGGAGCTTGGACTGCAAACCAGGCGGCTTGACCGGCAGGGCGATTTTTTAATTTCGTTGGGATTACTCGAAAAGCTCGAAATACTCTGTCTTGACGTCAGTAACACGCTGGACTCGCTGCAGGAGCGGCTGGCACTCAAGCATTTTTTGATTCCAGGTGGGCTTGGCGACCATTTCAAGGTGTTGTTGCAGATGAAACTACCTGAAAAGAGTTGTTCTTGAAGAAAAATCAGGACCCAGGGGCCGGTTTTACAAACCAAGGATGCTGCCTGGGGGAGGTCCTGAATGTGGTGGACCAGCAAACCCAGGTGAAAGGTGTTGTCCCCACTGAGGTGACGGCTGGGCAGATGGAGGTTGAACCGGCACGGGCATCTGGCTCAAGAGTAATTCGACGTCATAGCCTTCTTGACGAACCCGGCTATCAAAATAGAGCAGACAATAGGCGGTGGCTGAAATGGGAATCGTCAACAATTTAGAAAGTTGGTCCACCGTGCTATAGGCAATTGCCAGCCATCCTGGCAAATTGGTTGGGTCATCGAGCGCGCCGCTGAAGTATCCATACAAACTGAGCGGAATCCCCAGGGCTGAAAAAATCGCAATCGCAATCGCAAAATCAAACAAGTAGATCTGGGCAAGCCGCCAGGTATTACCTTTTCCAAGTTGAAAGCTACGCGTGATTGAAGACGTGGCATTCTGGCCTTCAATCATAATCGAGCACGGGATGAAAATCAGTCGGGTATAAATGGCGCAGTAGGCCAGGGCAAATCCCACACCTGCCGCCAGCAGCAGCGGGATCAACAGGATTGCCATCATCGGACCGGTCATTCTGGAAACCGCCACCATAACGCCAATAATGATCAACAGGAAATAAAAGGCAAACCCAAGCACGCTAAACAAACCAGCGGCAATTAACATTCCGAGGAGTTGTCCTCCGAGGAGTGTCCCAAACCGTCCCCGAATCATAGCCAGCGTAGTGCGAAAGCTGATTGGAATATCAAGCATCACGTAATCAGCCACGGTGCGTGACAAGCCGCCCACTGCCAGCAGATTCAGGATCGGTCCCACCACGAGTGCCAAAAAATAGCCAAGCCCAAACAACAGAATGGCCAGAAATGCCTGGCTCCCACCCGCTGACAGCTTGGCCGTGGCCACTGTCACCAGCAGGCTTCCGGTATAGGTAACCAATCCCGGAATGGCCACCACCGCCAGCAAAGCACTGAAATTCTGCCGGTAAATCTGAATGGAACGATCAATCAAATCACCGGTTGAGAGCGGCTCCAAAATCGCTTGTTGACCCATGAGTTGGTATGTATTGAGCAGAAAATGGGTGGAAATGCAAAAAATCCCGATCCAGTCGAGACCTGACGACATTGAATGAGGTAGTTGTGAAGGCGGTCAGGTCCCAATTAGAAGCACGTGAGCCGTGCAGAACCAGAACTGTGTAAAGCTTAGAAGGTGCGTGGTTCGAAAGCGTCTAGCTCAATGGTTCGGGACGTTTGACCATAACCACCTGATTGCCGCGCGTATTGTAGCGGACTTCATCCATCAAGTGATAGATCAACATTACACCTCGGCCACAAGGACGCATAATATAGTCTGGATCGGTGGGATCGGGGAGTGTGGTCAAGTCAAATCCATCGCCTTCGTCGGTAATAGTGAATGTGGCTTCAGACGGGGTCAGCTCGACCACAATCGTGACCAGTTTGGAGGGGTCACTTTTATTACCGTGTTTGATACCGTTGGCAATGGCTTCGTCAAGAGCGACGAACAGGTTGGAACTTGGATCAACCAGACCATACGCCACGGTTCGTTCCACGAGGTAGTTCAACACCCCATGCATGTGGTCAATCACGCTTGGGATGATGAACTCAATTCGTTCGTGGGAAAATGGTCCAACGAAAATCTGTGAGGGGTCGTAGGGGTGCGACGTAATGGCCATGGCCTCACCGGTTGCGGATATCCTTTTCAATGCGTCCGTCGCGAATCGAAAGCATACGATGTGCGTGGGCGGCAATGTCAGGTTCGTGGGTTACCAAAATAATGGTATTGCCACGCTGGTGCAGCGTATTGAGCAATCCCATAATTTCCTGGCTGGTTTGTGAATCCAGGTTACCGGTTGGTTCATCCGCCAGAATGATGGATGGGCTGTTGACCAGGGCACGTGCAATCGCGACACGCTGGCGTTGGCCGCCCGACAATTCATTTGGCTTATGGTGCATGCGGTGACCAAGATCAACCTGTTCAAGCGCTTCTTTGGCGCGGGCGGTTCGCGCTGCCGCTGGTGTACCATTATAAATCAATGGTAATTCAACATTATGCAAGGCTGTGGCCCGAGGGAGCAGGTTAAACGTCTGAAACACAAACCCGATTTCCTTATTGCGGATGTGAGCCAATTCGTCGTCATCCATTTGGGAAACAAGCTTTCCGTTTAACCAGTATTCACCTTTCGAAGGCGTATCGAGGCAGCCAATCAGGTTCATCAAGGTTGATTTTCCTGACCCTGATGGACCAACAATGGCAATGTACTCATTGCGTTTGATTTCAAAACTGACGCCATGTAAGGCATGAATCGTTTCGTCACCCATCCGATAGGTCTTCCACAAATCAACCGTTTGGATGATTGTATCTGGGGCTGGTGTGAGTGGCGTATGGTTGTTGTGTTGGGTATCAGTGGCTTCCATCATCATTGTTGTTGACATAGTTTTTCTGGATCAGGAGTCAGGTGGAAATGATGGTAAAGAGGGAAGACAGACTTGTCTACCCTCTCAGCTTATTTCTTCTCGGTATTTTCCGGTTTGGTTTCTTCCTTGACGATCTGGGTCCCATCTTTCAAGGTCCGGAGCTGGCGGTTTGGTCCAATAACAATGCGCTGACCTTCTTTTAAACCTTCGGTGATTTCAATGTCAGTCTCACCCGTAATTCCGGTTTTGACAGCCACAAACTTGGCTTTTCCATTGTCATCAATATAGACCCCAGGGATTTCTTCACGTTTGACTTTGACGGGGCCGGCTGGTTTATCGGCTTCCGGGGCTGGCGTTGTTCCTTTGCCATCATCATTTTTGTCACGGCTGACAAGTGCCTGCAAAGGAATGGCAACAACATTTTGGCGCGTTGTGGTGGTAATGACCGCCGTGGCTGACATACCAGGCCGGAGGCGATCACGCACTTCAGGCGATGGGTTCAATTTGATTTTGACTTTGAAATCTTTGGCTTCCTGTGAGGTGACGTTAGAAGCGATGGTCTGACCGGTTCGGGTAATGGCGCTTTGGCCGACTTCGACCACAAACCCATCAATTTCAATGTTATTCAGCGCATCAACTTTGACTTTGGCTGACTGCTGTGGTTGTGCTTTCACATTGGCGATGTCCGTTTCATCAACTTTGACTTCGACAAAGATTTCTGACATATCGGCAATGGTCATCAGCGGGGTGCTGCTCAGGTTTGCCAGCGCAAATTCACCGACCCGGACCGGAAGGCTGGCCACCACGCCATCAATCGGGGCCAGTTTGATGGTTTTGTTCAAAATATCATTGGCACTATCGAGGTTGGCTTTGGATGACTTTTCACGCTGCTCGCTTCCAGCCAGGGCGGCTTTCATGCGATCAACACTGATTTCAGCATCTTTAACCTGGGTTTGGAGCCGCTTGACCTGTTCTTCCTGGGCTTCAACCGCTGCTTTGGCCGTTTCTAAATTGGCACTCGCCCGGTCAATTTCAATTTTGGAAACGATGCCAGTTTCAACCAGTTTTGACAGGTTATTGAGTTCCTTCTGGTTGAGGTCCTGGGTTGCCCGTGCCCGACGCAAGTCAGCCTGGGCGCCAGCCAACAGATTTTTGGTTTGATTGACGTTGTTTTCAGCGCTGAAGAGTTGTTGTTGAACCTGGAGTTTTTCTTGAATCGCGGCCTGATAGTTGGCTTCGGCACTGGCTTTGGCGGTGGCTTGCTGGGTGGGATCAACTTCGATCAACGGTTGATCCTTTTTGACCAGTTGGCCTTCAGTCACTTTAATTGAGGTGACCCGGCCTGAAACTTCTGCCGTCAGGTTATACAGCTCTTTGGGGCGAATTTCGCCAGAGGCAGAAACCTTTGATTCAAGTATTTCAAATCGTTTGACGGTATCAAACTGAACGGGAACTGCGTTTCGGTTCCGACTGAGAACACTGGCGGCGGTGATTCCGCCGAGGAGAACCACAATCCCTCCGATGACAAGGATTTTCTTGGAACGACTTAATGCCATTGTGACTGCCTCTCGATTATTGAATTTTTTGGATGATGTGAAGACTGTTTGGAGTGTGAGTTGTGAGCCTTCTACGTCTACCTTTCCAGACAAGTTTCGTGCAATCTTTTACATTTTCTTGAAAATTTTCCTTGAACCAAACCCCTGGTGCCTCTTTCCAAGATCAGTTGAATGAACCTTTTACTCGGCAGTGCAGGGAATGATGGACCAGAACGCTTTCGTTTGTTTGCAACCAGGGATAGAGCGTGGGACTAGGGTCCAGTTCTCAGTCTCCTGGCATCCAAAAATGCTGAAAAATGGTAATCTGTGATCATACCTGAAGTCCTTGAAGCTGATGCAACCCCGTTTTACTGAATTCAACCCGGTTTATCTTTCCAAAATTTTGAATAAGGAGTTGTGTTTATGCATCGAAAACAAGTTCAATGCCTTATCGTGGTTGGTCTTTGGATGCTGGTGACAACGGTCAGCGTGCACTCTGAAGCTGGCAAACTTCCTTCTGTTATCAAGACTTCTGTAGATTCTGTCCCGCCAACGACATCAAAAGATGAGTTGTTAAACTGGCTCAAGGCAGAAAAATACAAAGCAGAATTTATTGCTGAGCCTGAAGTTCATCCATCGTCAGGACCACACGGCGGAAACGTTCGAACCTACTTTAACTCGATTTTAACTGAGGATTTGCGCGCTGGGAAAACCAGGTTTAGAAAAAATGCGGCTATGGTGAAGGAACTCTATTTCGGTGGAACTGAGACGGTGATTGGCTATGCTGTGATGGTCAAAGTGAAGAAAAAGAGCAAGCAGAATGGGAAAGAATGGCTGTATTATGAAACTTTTGATGGCACCAACGGCTCAGTTTTTTATGGGCGCGGGGTTCGACTCTGCGTAGACTGTCATCAGGCTGGAACTGACTATTTGCTCTCCCCATTTCGGCCTTGACAAGGTGGTTTCCCATCCGTCTCAATTACAATTTCCATCATCCCTTTCAAAGCATACACTGCACCCGGCGCGGGTATTTTGATTTTTCGAATTAGGACGAACGAATGAAACACAAAGCTGTTTTTACAAAAGTGCGCAAATTGATTGATCAACGTGAAGTGGTCGAGGAAAACCTTGATTTCGCTGAAGATGCACTTGTTGAACTGGTGGAAAAAGATCCCAACTGTGACTGGGCCCTGGGACTTTTGTCGGAAATTTATTACTGGCGAGGTGAGGTGGCACCGGCAAGCGAAAAACTGGAGTTGTATCAGCAGGGGGTTGAATACGGCGAGCAAGGCGTTGAACTGAATGAAAATTCACTTGAGGCCAATTTCTGGCTCGGTGTCAATTATGGGCTCTATGGCGCTGAAAAAGGCGTTTTAAAAAGTCTGGAATTGATTAAGCCAATTCAAGCCTGCATGGAACGGGCCCTTGAAGTGGATGAGCGCTATTTTTATGGCGGGCCCTGGCGAGTTCTTGGTCGGTTGTATAACAAGGTCCCAAGCTGGCCAATCTCGATTGGTGACAACCGCAAATCCATTGAATGCCTTGAAACGGCTCTCGAATTCGGGCCGAAATTTTATTTGAACCACCTCTATATTGCTGAAACTTATATGTCGATGCGTGACAAGAAAAAAGCCCGTGAGCATTTAGAGTGGATTATCAATGCCCCACCTTCGAAGAACCATGAGCGCGAAGATGCTGCTTATAAACGTGAAGCAAAAACCTTGCTTAAGAAACTGTAACTTTAAAATCAATGAATCCAAATCAAAGAAAAAGCCCCCGAACCACTCGGAGGCTTTTTCTTTTGAAATAAAGCCATTCTCTGAGATCTGGGGGCTAGCTTGCTTTTGAGCCACGGTATTGAATCATCCACAGCACTAAAATGAGGATGCCCAGTGCCATAATCCCCCAGACAATGGCCCAGAAAACAGCAGGGATTCCGGTCATTTGCTGCATGTTGACTGCATCTGAATGTTGCAAGGTTGTGGTTGAAAGCAGAAAGAGGGTTTTCAGATCAACCAGGGCATTGAGGCAACACTGAACTGCCAGGAAATTGACCAGGAAATGGGCCATAGGTGGGCGGCAAATATGGCCGAGTACCAAAAAGGCCGTTCCCAAAAGGAGGCCAACCACCCAACTGAAAAGTGTTCCGGTCACGGTCCAAAAGGCAATCAGCATCAAAACCAGTGCCACGCTGGCACCACCTAGCCCAAATCGGGCAATTTTTCCAAATCCTGGACGAGAGGCAGCAATCCACAGGGTAACTGCCAGCGCCAGAATTAAAAAAATCAGCCACGAGGCGCTTCCGTTCACAAAAAAGAACGTCACTCCAAACACAAGAGCGCCACAGGCATATAAAAGGTTACGGGCGTAGGACTCGCGCTGGGCCAGGAGCAGGAGGCCAGCACCAAAAAGCATTGAGCCAAGGTAGCCGGCACTGGAAATGAGTGGCCGGAATCCACCTTGGGACCAGGTCAGTCCACTTTCATCTGGCGAAACGGTGAGCCCTTTTACGTCCCCAAAGGTCAGCACGGTTGCCAGTGCATGGCCTGATTCGTGAATGAGCGTCACAAAGAGTCGAATTGGATAGACCAGGATGTCTGCATAGGGAATCAGACTCAAGACCACTGTCAGCAGTGTTGCAATAATCAACCACCGAAATTGAGCATTTTTCGATTCGGTTGAACGCGGCGAAGATACCGCTCCAAAGTCAGTTGATGAAAACGATTGCACAGTGGCCTCCTTTGGGGAAAAGCGGGGAATTCTTACTGGAGAGTGCCTGGTACCTGGTGACTGGTGCTTAGAAATCAATATCTTCGAAGAACCAAGCACCAAGCACCAAGAACCAAGCATCAAGTTCTAATCCGTCAGCAAGAGTTTGGCGATGGTCTGGAGCTGCATAAAGGAAGTTCCTTCATAAATTTTTCCGATCTTTGAATCACGGAAATATTTCTCGACTGGATATTCCTTGGTGTAGCCATAACCACCAAAAATTTCAATGACCTGCGAGGTCACACGTTCCGCCACCTGGGATGTGAAGTACTTGCACATCGCTGCCTCTTTCAAAAACGGCTGGCCGGCATCGCGTAACCGGGCGGCGTTATAGACCAGCAAACGAGCGGCTTCGACATCGGTTGCAAGTTCGGCAATCTGGAACTGAATGGCTTGGAAATCGGCAATACGCTTCCCAAACTGTTTCCGTTCTTTGGCATATTTCATACCGTGTTCAAGTGACCCGGCAGCCACACCCACCATCTGGGCGCCGATCCCAATTCGGCCTTCATTGAGCGTTTCAATCGCAACTTTGTAGCCCTTGCCAACTTCACCCAACACATTTTCTTTTGGAACACGGCAATCTTCCAAAATCAGTTCACAGGTTGACGAAGCCCGGATACCAAGTTTGTCTTCCTTTTTGCCAACCGAGAATCCAGGGAAATCACGCTCAACAATAAATGCGGTGATGCCTTTATAGCCCAATTCCGGATTGATATTGGCAAACACAATATAAAATCCTGCTTCAGCCGCGTTGGTAATCCACAGTTTTTGACCGGTCAGGCTATAGTGGTCACCTTTGTCCACAGCCCGGCAGGCAAGGGCAAAAGCATCGCTCCCAGAACCGGCTTCTGACAACGCATAGGACGCGACGGTATCGCCACACAGACGGGGGAAATATTTTTTCTTTTGCTCAGGTGAACCCCATCGGAGTACCGCATTGTTGACCAGCGTGTTTTGGACATCCACCAGCACGCCGGTTGAACCATCAACCCGAGACATTTCTTCAACCGCCAGCACTGACATAAAAAAGGTTCCGCCAGCGCCACCGTATTCAGTTGGGACTTCGATTCCCATAATGCCCAGATCAAAAAACTCTTTGATCAGGGAGCGATCATACACTGCAGCCCGGTCCATTTCGGCCACCTTCGGCCAGACTTTCTCTTTGGCAAAGTCGGCAATACTTGACCGGAAAAGCTGTTCTTCATCGGTCAGCATGGTAAGTGCGGGAACGGCTGCAGCTAACTCTTTTGCTGGTTGACTCATATGAATACTCCATTGAAATGATTGAAATTAAGACACTGGAAGGTCGGTTCATTTATATCACGCAGTATCAAAAGCCTGAAGACGTTTAAGGGGATATCAGGAATGGG
>DAOQNB010000047.1:14281-15703 GCA_035335845.1 Acidobacteriota bacterium
CGTGTATGGCCCTGGACAAATTCTTCTTCCTGGAACGCATCGCCTTTGACCAGGACTTCGACTTCCCGGCCAATCCATTCACGATATCGCCGGAGACTCCAGTCTTTTTGTTTATCCACCAGTCGCATGATTCGTTCAGATTTGATTCGCTGGGGCATATCCTCAAAGTGGCGGGCTGCTGGGGTGCCCTCACGTTCGGAATAGATAAACATATAGGCCAGGTCATAGCCCACTTCATCATAGAGTGAGAGCGTTTCCTGAAAATCTTCTTCGGTTTCACCAGGGAATCCGACAATAATATCTGTCGAAATCACCATATCCGGTAACAGCTTGCGCATCAGGGCAATGCGTTCAAGATAAAACTCACGAGTGTATTCACGAGCCATTCGCCGCAAAATACGATTGGACCCTGACTGGACTGGCAGATGGATAAACCGACAGACCGAGGGTGTTTCAGCAATGGCATAAATCAAATCGTCAGAGAAATTCATGGGGTGACTGGTGATGAACCGGACCCGTGGAATTCCGACCTGTCCGACGCGGCGCAACAAATCCGCAAATGAGGGAAATCCGTCCAGTTGTCGGCGTTTCCCACCGAGGCCATTTTCCAACCCATAACTATTGACATTTTGCCCAAGCAGGCTGACTTCGAGGATGCCTGCATCGCGCAATGCTTCGACTTCGCGCAGGATATCATCCGCTGGTCGAGAAACCTCCGGTCCGCGCGTGGTCGGAACAATGCAATAGGTACATTTGTGATCACAGCCGCGCATGATGGTCACGTGGGCTGAGAGGGTATCCTGAGGTGGTGGCGGCATGTAGAAGTTTAATTCAGATTTGAATTCAAAATCCTGAACCTTGCCTTTCTCAATCGCCGGGACAATTTCGGTAATGGCTCCTGGTCCGAGCATAATGTCCACGCCATATTCGGTCCCCATTCGTTGACCTTCGGGGAGTTGTGCCAGGCATCCCATCAAGCCAACCGTCACCTTTCTTAACCGTTTTTCCCGGCGTAAGACCCCGAGCATCGAGCGGACTTTGTCCACTGGCTTACCGCGTACGGCACAGGTATTGAGCAATACCAGATCGGCATCTTTAATGTCATCTACAAAAGAGTATCCAATCCCGGCCAGTTGGGATTGAATCGCATGGGTGTCATATTCGTTCATTTGACACCCGTAGGTCAAAATACAGGCTCTCACAGCGTATAACTTCCTCTGGTTGATGTAGAGTAAATAGAAGGAGTATGGATAAGGAACGCACACTATAGCCGAAAACCTGATGAAGGCAAAGGTGTGAAAGCGCGGGAGTTAAGCCTGGGTTTGAGGTGAGGACAGGATGACCGGGTGACAATGCGGCAAGGTAATCTGAATTCGAAAACCCGGAACCCGGAACCCGGAACCCGGAACCCGGAACCCGGAA
>DAOQNB010000048.1:0-12173 GCA_035335845.1 Acidobacteriota bacterium
TCATTCTTCATTCTTCATTCTTCATTCTTCATTCTTCATTCTCAATTCTTCATTCGAAGGGTGCGCCCAAATGAATTATCCGCAACGTGTCGTTGATGAAATTCGCTCGCAAGCCGATATTGTTCGGGTGATTGCGGATTATGTGGCGCTCAAAAAGCGTGGGGCGGCCTATATCGCCTGTTGTCCGTTTCATCAGGAAAAGACCCCGAGTTTTAATGTCCATCCTGGCAAACAACTGTTTAAATGTTTTGGGTGCGGGGTTGCCGGGAATGTGTTCTCGTTTGTGATGAATATCGAACACGTTCCCTTTCCTGAAGCCCTCAAAATTGTAGCTCAAAAATGCGGCATCACGTTGCCGGAACGCGAGTTCACGCCCCAGGCCCGCGAAGCTGAACTGGAACGGGAACGGCTCCTTGAATTAAATGAGTGGGCCTGCCAGTTTTTTGAAACCCAGTTGGCCAAACCTGACGGAAAAGGTGCGGTTGAGTACCTCACGGCACGAACCATTTCCCCCGAAACACGCGCTTTGCTCCGGTTAGGCTATGCCCCTGACCGATGGGATGCCCTGAGTGGATATTTAAAAAGTCGGGGTGCCACCGTTGGTGAAATCGAAAAAAGCGGACTGGTCATCGTCAAAGAATTCGGGAGTGGGCATTATGATCGGTTTCGGGGGCGGCTGATTTTTCCCATTATTGATACCCAGGGGCGAATTGTGGCTTTTGGGGGGCGGATCCTGGGCGACGGCGAACCCAAATACCTCAATTCCCCGGAAACGGTTGTCTACACCAAGGGCAATTTCCTCTATGGGTTGTCACTGGCGAAAGAACATATCCGACGGCTTGGGTTTGTGGTGGTGGTCGAAGGCTATTTTGATTTTGCCCTGCCGTTTCAGGAAGGCATCCGCAACGTCGTGGCAACGCTCGGTACCGCCCTCACCGAAAATCAGGTCCGGCTGGTCCGACGGTTTATGGATTCGCCGCGTGTGATTATTAACTTTGACCCAGATCAAGCCGGCCAGGCAGCCACCCGCCGCTCAATCGAGATCTTTCTTGAGCATGGATTCAAGGTCAACATTCTGCATTTGCCCTATACTGACACCAAATATGACCCGGATACCTATGTGCGCACCTTTGGCGGGGCGGCATACCGGACCCAATTAAAAAGTTCACAGCAATTTATTGAATACTTGCTCGACCAGGCCAGCATTGAATTCGATATTTCGCGGCCAGTCGGAAAGGTCAATGTCATCAACCGGGTGCTGCCCTACCTTGGCCGAATCCAGGAACCGATTGAACGTGCCATTTATACCGAATTATTTGCCGACCGGTTGAAAATTGATGACCGTCTGCTCCGGGATGAACTTAAAAAAGCAGCCTCCGGGCAACAAACGACGATTGCCACCACCCAACGTCGGATTGAACAGCAAGAGTCGCTCAAACCAGTCGAACGACGGTTGATTTCGTCACTGCTGGCAATGCCGGAACTGTGCGATTGGGGAATCCAGCGGCTGGCAGCAACCCAGATTTCAACCACCCCGATGGGTGAAAAATTGCTGCGGGCCATCCGCGAAGCCCATCAACGATCTCTTGCCATTGACTATGACGCGCTACGCGCTATTCTCACACAATTTCAGCGTGAAGCACGTTCACCCGACACATTGACCGAACTTCCCTTTTTCGACCCTGAAGCACCTTCAGATGAAGACCCGGCTTCATTGCTGGACGAACAGGTGGAATCACTCTTAGCCGAACTTTTTCTCGAAATAGAAACACCAACCGACGAAGAATCCTTTCAACAGACATTTGAAATCCTTGAAAATTCGGTTCTGGCGTTAGAGCGTCAACATTTGGAACAGGCCCTGGCACAGCTTCAAAACCAGATCGAGCGTTCCAGCCGAGCCGGAGACCATGAGCAGGCAGCTCACTTTGCCATGCAGAAGCTTGAACTTACCCGGCAACTTGAAAAGTTCAGACGGTTCAACTGATGATTGGAAGGCTGTTTGATGCAACCGCCTCTCACCCAACCACCAACACCTGGGTACCTATCAAAACACGTTATGTCCATTCACGAAAACTATCAGGATGACCTCGATAAACTCCTTGAAGGGAAGCGTAAAGATTATCTCTCATATGATGAACTGAACCAGTTGCTGCCGCCTGAGATCAATTCCGCGGAGGAAATTGAGGCCCTGTTTGATGTTCTCAGCGCCAAAGGAATTCGGTTTGGAGAAGCAGAAGCCACCGATAAGTTTGGAACCGACCTGATTGATGAAAAGAAACTCGAAGACTATGACGACGAAGAATCCGAGGGCCTTGATCTTTCGGCGGGTGCTGACCGGCTCAATGATCCATTGCGCACCTATTTGCGTGAAATGTCGATTGTTCCCCTGCTGACCCGCGAAGGCGAAGTGGCTATTGCAAAACGCATTGAGCAAGGCGGCATTCGATTTCGCCGCAATCTCTCGCGCTCGTTGATTGTGGCCGAAGAAATCATTGCGATTGGGGAAAAACTCGAAGCCCGCCAGCTCTCAATCCGCGATGTGATCGCGATTCCGGAAACCGAACTCTTTGATGAGTCAGAAGTTGAAGCCGAACTGGAACCGAAAGCAGAAACGCCAGAGCCAGCCCCAAAAGAAATCGAAGTTGAACTGGCGTCTGACGACGATGACCTGAGTGACGACGATGACCTCGAAGAACCAGTCGCCGAAAATGAACTTCCCAAGCTTGAAGTAGAAGAGCTGGTTATGGCGCCGCCACCCCAGGTTTCCGAAATTGACAGTGATTCGCTACTTGGCAAAACCCTCAAATCAATTGCTGAAATTCAGGCTACCTTTCTCGAAGTACTCAGCTTACGCAAATCATTCCTGGAAGTGGCCCGAAAACCAGCCTTGCTCGTGTCGCTGAAACGACGATATGCCCGGGCACGGGTTCAACTGGCCAAAATGATTCGCAACATCGAATTTACCCAGCATATCCTCGAACTGTTGCTGGCCCGATTGGCCAAAACGGCGATTGAAGTTCGCCGGACCCGGCTTGAAATTGGCTCGCTGCAACAACAGGTTGAAGAACTGATCGAAGGCGGCGACGAAAAAGGACTTCGGAAACGACTCCGGGCGGCAGAACGAAAACTGGCTACCCTTGAAGAAACCCACCATTCCAGCGCGCTTGAAATTGAACGCACCTATCAGGCAGCACTCAGCGGCGAACAAACCGCCAGTTATGCGAAACGTGAGTTGATCGAAGCCAATCTGAGACTGGTGGTGTCAATTGCCAAGAAATATACCAACCGGGGGCTGGCATTTCTGGATCTGATCCAGGAAGGCAATTTAGGGTTGATGAAAGCCGTTGACAAGTTTGAATACCAGCGGGGGTATAAGTTCTCAACCTATGCGACCTGGTGGATTCGCCAGGCCATCACCCGCGCGATTGCCGATCAGGCCCGGACGATCCGTATTCCGGTGCATATGATCGAGACCATCAACAAACTGGTCAAAACCTCACGCCTGATGGTGCAGGAACTCGGGCGCGAACCATCGCCTGAAGAAATCGCCCAGCGCATGGAAATCGAACTTTCCAAAGTGCGCAAAATCATGAAAATCGCCCAGCAGCCCATCAGCCTGGAAACACCGATTGGTGAAGAAGATGACTCGCACCTGGGGGACTTCATCGAAGACCGGACAATTGTCAATCCGGCTGAAACACTGACGCTGGTGAAGCTGCGCGATACCATTGATGATCTGCTCAAAACCCTGACACCCCGTGAGGAAAAAGTCATCAAAATGCGGTTTGGTCTCGACCCAGGGGGCTCAGAGCATACACTCGAAGAAGTCGGCAAACACTTTGCCGTCACCCGCGAACGCATTCGTCAAATTGAAGCCAAAGCCCTGCGCAAATTGCGTCATCCTTCGCGTAGTCGCAAACTCAAGTCGTTTATGGAAGGAATTTGACGAGGGATCAGGGGTTTGGGGAAAAAACAAAAGGGACCAAAAGGACCAAAAGGACATAAATTCGAAAACCCTGAACCCGAAACCCCGAACCCAAAACCCTGACAAGATGACCGACTGACAAGGTGACGGGTGATTTTATCATCCTTCATCCCTCATCCCTTCCGAAAACCCCCGAACCTGCCCTGCTTGCTCATCGCTTTTTCGTGGTTTTTGCCTTTGCTCGTTTCTTCGGCTCAATCTCTTTCAACTCGCTACGTGTGAAATATTTTGCAATTGAGGCTGGAATAAAATAATCCCACCGAAAGAACAAACTTGATAATTGCACCACAATTGTTTTCAGCCGAAGCGCAATGTGGTTGCCAAGTCCCTGTTTTTCCACAAACAAGACAGTATCCTGGTACAGATGCTGAAGTTTTTCAGTGTAGGATTCGTCTGTCGGACCAAACTTTCGGGCAAATTTGACGCTTTCCTCCAGGGCATAGACCATCAACTCAGCAATGTATTCAGGCGTTTTGGCCGATTTCTGAAACTGCGTAATGACATCTTGAACCAGTTCCAGATTGGGGAGATCAGTCACGGATTGGACCTTGAATACTTCGCTGATCGCTTTTTTATACCGCTTCAGTTGCCGAACAATGGCATCAGCCTGCATTTTGGCTTCAAAATGCTCTTGAACCGTCTCATATTCGTTCGAAAGCAGAATAATTTCGGCCATCAATTCTTTCTTTGACTTGGTCTTTAAATACCGCTCAAATTTGCGCTTATCCATAATGCTTCCATAGAGTTGATTCAGATTTTTTGGCGTGCGGTCAGGCGAGGCCGCGTTGGGATCCTGAAAACGGAGGCGGTACCAGGTTTGAGAAAATGAACCGGATGAGCTTATTCAATCTGCTGAGCCTTGAGAAGACAAAATCAAAGCCTGGATATCTCCCGGCCAGTCTCAACCCTGGAGTTCGACCGTGATGTGGATGGCACAAAGCGAGCCGTCCAGGTCATATCAGAGTTCCCAAAACTTGCGAAAATTTCACGTAACCCTATACTGTCCTCCACTTAAGTCAATTCCTGACCTTCCGGTTTCCTTCTTTTCCCGAGACCCAGTTTATGGTTGTGCAAACGTTGAAGCTGAGCCTGCGCTGTGTGCTCATGGTCGTGGCACTGTGCCTGACCTTGCTTCAGGTTTGGGCCACACCGCCAACCCCGCCGGTAAAGTTTCACCACCTCTCAATCGAACAGGGACTTTCCCAAAGTTCAATCCTCTGTATCTGGCAGGATCAGCAAGGCTTTCTCTGGTTTGGGACCCAGGATGGGCTCAACCGCTATGATGGATACACGTTTCTGGTCTACCGCAATGATCCGCAACTCCTTACCACTTTGAGCAGTAACCGGGTGGGGACTCTATTTCAGGATCAATCAAAACAGCTCTGGGTTGGTACCAACAATGGACTGAATCGCTTTGATCCATCAACTGGCACATTTACCCGATTTTTGAACCAGCCACAGGATCCAACCACGGTGAGCAGTAATCGGATTTCAGCCATTTGCGAAGATCAGACTGGACGGCTCTGGATCGGCACCGCTGATCAGGGATTGAACTGCCTCAACCCGACGACTGGATTCAAACGATTTCAACACCAGCCTCACAATGCCAATAGTCTGAGTGGTGATCAAATCACGGCGTTATTTTGTGATCGGGCTGGGGTGCTCTGGATTGGGACGGCCCAGGATGGACTCAACCGGTTTGACCCAACGACCGGAAACTTCATTCGCGTCCCAATCAACTCTCAAAACCCGTCGGAGAACATCAGCGGGCAGATTCGGGTGATCAGTGAAGACCAGACCGGCGCCCTCTGGGTTGGCACCGCCGATCAAGGGCTTTTTCAAATTGACCGAACCACCGGCACGACCACCCACTTTTTTAATGATCCAGCCAATCCGCTCAGTTTAAGCAATAACAGCGTTCGAGCACTCCTCCTTGATCGAAAAGGCGCGGTTTGGATTGGCACCGATACCGGGCTCAATCGGTTTGACCCATCCAGCCGGACGTTCTCACGGTTTGTCAATGATCCAAGAAATCTATTGAGCCTCAGTCACAATGATATTCGCTCTGTGTATGAAGACCAGGCTGGCTCGCTCTGGGTTGGGACGCTCGGTGGGGGTGTCAACCGGTTGGATCAAACCACACGCACGTTTGTTCACTATTTTCATGATCCACGGAGTCCGCAAAGCCTTGGCCACAATGGTGTTCGGGCCCTTTATGCCGACGCGGAAGGCATTGTCTGGATTGGAACGAATGGCGGCGGATTGGATCGCCTGGACCGCGCCACAGGAACGATTCGACACTTTACCAGCCTGTCTGGCCAGTCAACCAGTCTGAGTAGCAATCGTGTCTGGTCAATTTGCCCCGACAAGAGTGGCGATCTCTGGGTTGGCACGCTCGGCGGAGGACTCAATCGCTTCAATCGAAAAACAGAGACGGCACTCCATTACACCAGCGACCCGGCGAACCCCACCACCCTCAGTCACAATAATGTGGTGGCACTCTGTCCGAGCCGAAAAGGTGGAATCTGGGTTGGCACCACAGGCGGTGGCCTTAACTATCTCGAACCGGATACAGGTGTCTTTACCCGTTTTGCGGTTGATGCTCAAAACCCACAGGGTCTGAGCAGTCAGGAAGTTCTGGCCATTTTTGAAGACAAACTGGGGATGGTGTGGATTGGGACCGCAGATTCGGGGTTAAACTGCTATGACCCCCAACGCAATGTCTTTACCCGATTTCAACCGACGGTTGGGAATCCCAACAGCATCAACAGTAACACAATCCGGGCACTGTATGAGGACCGGGCTGGGGTTCTCTGGGTTGGCACCGACAGTGGGCTTAACCGGTTTGATCGTGAAACTCAGACTTTTACCGCGTTTACCATCGCCGATGGTCTCCCAAATAATGTCATTTACGGCATCCTTGAAGACTGGGCTGGCAATTTGTGGCTCAGCACCAATACCGGGCTGTGCAAATTTCACACCGTCACCCACACCTGCCACAACTATGACCTGCGGGATGGATTGCAAAGCAATGAATTCAACACCGGAACCTGCTTTCAAAATGCCCAGGGAGAAATGTTTTTTGGCGGCATCAACGGGTTTAATGTCTTTCACCCTGAGACAATCCTGGATAACCCATTTATTCCACCGGTTGTGATTACCAGTTTTCGCAAACTCAATCAGCAAATGACGGGCGCTGACCTCCAGCAGGTGATTGAGTTGCGATATTTTGAAAATCTGATTGCTTTTGAATTTGCAGCCCTCAACTACACACTGCCGGAAAAAAACCAGTATGCCTATCGCCTCGAAGGGTTTGATAAGAACTGGATCCTGTGTGGTGATCGGCGCTATGCCAGCTATACCAACCTGGAACCGGGCACCTATGTCTTTTGCGTGAAAGGTTCCAACAATGATGGCGTGTGGAATGAAACCGGGATCAAGGTTCGGCTGCGGGTAATTCCTCCTCCCTGGAAAACCTGGTGGGCCTATAGCTTTTATTTGATACTGATCAGTCTGGCGGTGTTTGGCGGGTATCGCTTTCAAGTTAATCGGGTTCAGGCCCGAGTCCGGTTGCACGAAGCCCGGTTACGGGCCGAAACCGCTGAAGCCCAGGCCCAAAGTGTCCAGGCCAGAGCCGAAGCCATCCAGATTGAAGCCCGGGCCGCCGCTCGACTGGCTGAGCAAAATGCCGAACTGGACCGCAAAAACAAAGAACTCGAACGAAAAAATGAAGAACTGGTCGCCTCTCAGCAGCAAGCCGACCGTATTTTTTCAGCCCTGGCCGAGGCATTGCCCGGTACGGTCCTGGACGGAAAATATCGGCTGGATGAAAAAATCGGCGCTGGGGGGTTTGGCGCTGTATTTCAAGCGACCCATCTCCAACTCAACCGGCTGGTGGCCGTCAAAGTGTTTAAACCCAAACCGGGCAATGATAGTGCCGATGCCATCGAGCGCTTTCGACAGGAAGGAATTTCCACCTCACGCCTCAATCATATCAATGCCATTCAGGTCCTGGATTCAGGGATTTCAAGCGAAGGAATTGCTTATCTGGTGATGGAATTGCTCCAGGGTCACACACTGGCAGATGAAATCCGAACTCATCGCCTGTTGCCTTTGCACCGATGCGCTGAAATCAATGCCCAGATTTGTGACGCCCTGGCCGAAGCACACCGATTGGGAATTATCCATCGCGACATCAAACCAGAAAATGTCTTCCTCAACCAGACACCAGTCGGTGAAGTGGTCAAAGTCCTGGATTTTGGAATTGCTAAAATGTTGAGCGAAGACACCGATGAAGAAATGGCGCACCTTACCGCAACGGGTGGGCTGGTCGGGACGCCGCTCTATATGGCCCCTGAACGGCTGGAACGAAAGCCCTATGATGGCCGGTCTGATGTCTATAGCGCGGGCATTATGGTGTATGAAATGTTGACTGGAAAGACTCCGTTTGACCCTGGTTCCAAAGGACTTGTCGGCATTGTGATGGCTCACCTGCGGCAAACTCCGCCACCCTTGAGACAGTTTTTTGTGGATCTTCCGGCTGAAATTGAATCAATTGTGATGTCAGCCCTGGAGAAAAATCCACAAAGCCGGCCAACCGCCAAAGAATTTGGCGAACACTTATCCAGGGCCGTACTCAACCTGGCATCTTCACCTGAGATCACGATTGTGGTCCGCCCTGGCACCACAACTGAAAACACCAATCTACCGACCGTCAGCCTTCAGTTTTCGACAATTTCCGACATCCCAACCGGAACACCGCTCGTGGCACCACGTGATATCCGGCGGTCATTGGGTCAGGAGCAGGAGTAGTACCATTTTAGGCTGAGGGTACGGGGCTAAGGGCTGAGGGAAATACAATTTTTTCAATAATTTAGCCTTCCCATCATACGGGAAATATAGAGGGAAAAGGTGGTGTGCTCTGGCCGGGTATGGTTTTTGTTTTCAGTAACTTGCCACTGGTTTGTCTGGCCCGAAAGACCGCGCCTCAAAACAATACGGGGAAAAACGACGATTGAGGGTCAATCGTCGTCTTTCCCCGTCAGTTTGAGCACTCACCTTCAAGTGAGATTTCTTTGGTTAATCAAAGAAAAAGAAGCCGGAGTAGTGAATCTTGCTTGGGAACCGGAATTGACCGGTCAGGGAGCCAACTCCATTTGGATACCCAATCAAATCCCACTGACCGGGTGAATCCAGCACCCGTCCCTGAATCCGATTATTGCCCGTATCACTCACAATCAACATTGGGCCGGTGAAAATTTCCTTTCTCCAGGGTTGTGAAAAGAAGCCGTAATTGATGGTTACGCCTTCAGGGCGATTCACCTGTCCAAGCTGTGATCCGAGCAAGGCCAGCGCCGTTGAGTTCGCTGGATTTCCATTGATCCACCGTAAAACCCGATTGTTGCCGGTGTCGGCAATGTAGACGGTTCCGTCAAAATCAACACAGATTCCCTGTGGATTCTTCACTTTGTTTAAACCAACCCCAAGTGAAGCAACAATAACCCCTGTGTCTCGAACATTGACATCGTCAACATCATCAATTCGCACAATCCGACTGTTTAACTGGTCGCAGACATAGAGGGTATCCCCTTCAAAATAATCCATCGCCAATCCAAACGGCGCCCCGACCTGGCCACTGCCGCTGCCTTTTGAAGCCAGCAGCACCGCAAATCCGGGAATGCCCTCTTCAAACCGCAAAACTCGCCCATTCCCGGTGTCAGCCACAATCAGGTTGCCTTCATTATCAATCGCCAATCCTTGTGGCGCCCGCACCTGATCCAGTCCAGAGCCAACTGAAGCAAACACCTCCCAGTTGGTTCCGCCATCGGTTGACCACTGAATCCGGTTATTGAGGGTATCAGCCACATAAATCGGAGCTGAACAACAAATAATTTTTGGCCAGAAAAAGTCCTCCATGCTGACCACAGCTTCCGGGCCTCGGAATTGCCCTGGCGCTGAACCAACGCCATAGCCCAATGTTTCCCAGGTCACGCCATCATAGCGCTGAATTCGATTATTTGAAGTATCAGCCACATAGACATACGGGCCAGTGGTCGAAAAAGCCCGATAGGTACCACTGACCGGAATGCCTGATAAAGGAATGTTGTCGTCAACCTCGGTCAGGTTGGCACCCTTTTTCTCTTCTTGTGGCAAAGCAACCATGCGTCTGGGAGCTTTGGCCAGGGTGCGTTTGGATTTGACTCTGGCGGCTGCCGATGAGGTGGGTGCAGCCGTCAGCGCACAGATCCCGCACACCAGAAGCACGAACGTACATAAGGAAAAAATTTGGATGACCCGGCTTGATCCAGATGCCGAAGAGCCTGAAGAGGTTTCAGATCCTGCTTCGACGCAAGGGTTGAATTGAATTTTGTTGAGCATAAAGTTCTCCTCTGAGTTCACTCACTTTTCGTGTCTTTTAAAGTTTCAAGTTATCAATAGTGCAGGTTACCCTGGATTTATTTCCCTTTTTTAAAGCGAAGATTTCAGGCTCTCACCTCAGAGTGTATCTAACCGTCAATGCAGAATTATGGCTTGTGATTTAGTGGCTCAATGCAAGGTGCCAACCAAGTTGTTTTTTTGTGATTGATGACCAAACCAAGCGGCATTTCAAAGTTTGAGTGAAATTTTGTTGCCGCCCAGAAGTGCAAGCTGGTTATGTACTTCTGAAGAAGTTTGAAAAAACCCTGGTTTGAAAAAATTGAACTGACCGGCTGAAGGGATGAGGATCAGGTCCGATTTCACTGGGGACAAAATACTTCCACAGACAAACCTGATACTGAAACAATACTTGATACCCGTACCCGGTACAAGCTGAATTTTCCATCTTCCTGGCAGGAAAAATCTGTAAAAAGCGGTTAACTTTTCATCTCAGGTGAGTCTAGTTGTGTTTCTGGATTGAATTGAAACTTCCTGAAGTGGCTGGGGTTGGGGTTGGGAGGGGGGTGACCTCAGCAACTCGTCGTTGATTAAAGCTGACTGGCGCCAGTACTCTTCAGGTTTTGGCCCAGAACTTTACAAAGGATCCTTGTTTTACACCCATGACATTTCGGTATGTGCTCGGGATTGAAAGTTCCTGTGACGAAACGGCAGCGTCCGTCCTTGAACATGGCACCGTGGTGCGCTCTAACATTATTGCTTCGCAAATCGAAACCCATCGCCCATTTGGCGGGGTGGTACCAGAGGTGGCATCACGCGAACATCTCAAACGAATTTGTGATGTGGTCGAGCAGGCGCTCACCCAGGCTGAAATTGAAGCCAGCCAGCTCGACGGAATTGCCGTGACCTGTGGCCCAGGCTTGATCGGATCGCTCCTGGTCGGTGTGTCCTACGCCAAAGCCCTGGCCTATGCGCTTCAGAAACCGCTCATCGGCATTCACCACATCGAAGGTCATATCTATTCCGTCGTTTTTGAACACCCACCGATTCAGTATCCAGCCCTGGCATTGATTGTTTCGGGGGGACACACCAATTTGTTCTGGATTCCGGAAGAAAACCATTACATCAGGCTGGGCCATACCCGAGACGACGCGGCGGGTGAAGCCTATGACAAAACGGCGAAATTGTTGGGGTTGGGATATCCAGGAGGACCGGTGATTGATCGGCTGGCCAAAACCGGCGTCGCCAGTGAAGCTCCGTTGACCTATCGCCCGCCACATATGCCCGATGCCCCCTATGATTTCTCATTTAGCGGACTCAAAACCGCGGTGTTGCGGTTTGTGCAGGAACACCATCTTGGCCGACTTGCCGAAGGTGAGGAAGTTCCGGCAATCATTCGAAATCTCTCAGCCAGTTTCCAAAAGGCAGTGGTCACGTCGCTGACCAGAAATCTCCTGCGTGCAGCACGAGATTATCCTCCGAAAACCATTATTTTGGCGGGTGGGGTGGCCTGTAACTCGGCGTTGCGGGAAGCAATGAAGGACGTTTCCAAAACGGTAGGGGTGCCGGTGGTGTTTCCGAGTCCGGTTTTTACCACGGATAATGCCGCAATGATTGCGGCTGCCGGCTATGTGAGATTACAGCGAGGGGAAACCAGCGATTTAAAGCTGGCCGCCGAGCCGACATTGAAGCTGCATTCTGAAGATGCCAGCCCGGCGCCCAGCCGGGGGAAAAAACGATTCCGAAGCTGAAAACCCTCGGGCTGAAGACAACGGGCTGAAGACAACGGGCTGAAGACAACGGGCTGAAGACA
>DAOQNB010000048.1:12273-15624 GCA_035335845.1 Acidobacteriota bacterium
AAGACAACGGGCTGAAGACAACGGGCTGAAGACAACGGGCTGAAGACAACGGGCTGAAGACAACGGGCTCAAGGTATTAAACCTATTTTCTTCAGCCCCGAGCTTGCGAGTCTTCAGCCCATTGTCTTCAGCCCCAAGCCCTGGATTTCTCAACCCGGCTTACTTATTCAGGCAGGTTTGAACGTCAGCAATGAGCTTCTGGAAATCGGTCTGAAGCTGGGCGGTTGAAATTCCAGACAGGGTGTTCAGGACTCCGACCAGATCAGTTTGCAGCGTGGTAAGCTGGGTTGAGGTAATCCCAGTGCTCAGCACGACATTGTTGAAATCATTGATCAAAACCGCCTGCTCAATGGCCGTGATGGTGGTGCCGCCCATGCTGGTCGAAGCCGTGTATTTGTTGAGGTCATCAATAAACTTCTGAACGGTTGACTGGCTCGGTGCGGTCAGGGTTGGAATGATGGTTCGCAAATCAGTGGTCAGCGTTTGAACGGCTGTTTGAAATCCCTGGGCCTGAGCCTGAGCTGAAATCGCTGACAGGTCGGTAATCACCAGTTGAATGTCAGCCTGGACAGTACCGTTACAGGGGGCTGGCGCTGACGCAGCCGTCATCGTGCCATTGGTGGTCACGGCTTCTGTGGTTGAGGTGGCAACGCTTGAACCAGGCACCGCCGCCAGGGCCTGCATGGTGGCGTTGACGGTATTGAGCGTTCCTTTGCTGGGGCTGCTTCCCCGTTCAGCCAGCGCCGTGTCAATCAGCCCCTGCCCCAGGTCTTCCTGCCACGAATCATCAAACTCAGCATCGGCAGTCAACTCATCTGGCGTTTGCCTGGCTTTCAGACACGGGATTGAGACCACCACGGTCTTCGGATCAAAATTGACCTGACGGTTGAGGATCACCACGGTGCCAGACTCGGGAACGATGACTTCGGAAGTAAATTTAACCGCTCCCACAGCAAAAGAATTGTCCTGGCACTGCATGTTAAAGTTTCTTCCCTTTTTATCAGTGATATCAATCGCGGCGCTGCCCGTGTGGGTAATGCTCTGAATATCGAGCGACATCAGAAACCGACGTGGACTGATCGGGGTCGTGGGGCTGAAAACCAGGTTGCCATAGGTGACATTGTACTGGCCCTGCTGTTGAAAGCTAAAGGAGACTTTCTTTTGAGCGCCTTCGATGTTGATGTCTGAAGCGCCGGAGGTCAATCCTGGATGGTCAGAAACAAATTGCGGGAAGTTTTGCTGAAAAGTGATAAGCTGCTGGTTTAATTCCGGGTCGGTCACAATCTGTTGCCCATATGCCTGACTGGTCCCGATACCAAGAACGAACAAAATAGCGACAATACCAAGTTTGAAAATACGTGTCATATAGCTTCTCCTTGTGCGATCTGAACTTATTTTGATGAAGTCTTGTTTACAGGAACGCACTGTGCCAGAGACGCGATGTGATTCAAAAAACAACCCGCCCACTGACGGTTTTTTGAGGGTTACAGACGAATCCAGGTCACTGAGCCGCAGGACCAAGCCGGTCAGATACGTCCGGCAGGACTTGAATGCCGGCGCTGGATTCCTAGAATACAGTTCTTCGTTTTTACTTTCTCCCGAAGGAGTTTCAGGTTTTGAGTACCGCACACACGCTGGCTGAAGGCATCTTAAAGGGCAACATCCGCTCTATCGCCCGCGGCATTACCGCCGTTGAAAATAACACCCCCGATGCACTGTCGTTGATGAAACAGATTTTTCCACACACCGGGAAAACCACCGTGATTGGGTTGACGGGGTCACCCGGTGCCGGGAAGAGTTCCCTGGTTGATACACTGGCCAAACTCTATCGCCAGCGCGGCGAAAAGGTCGGTATCCTGGCAGTTGACCCGTCCAGCCCGTTTTCAGGTGGTGCTATCCTTGGTGATCGGATTCGAATGCAATCTCTGGCCCTGGATCCAGGGATTTACATCCGGAGTATGGCCACCCGAGGCAACCTCGGCGGTCTGGCCCGGGCAACCTCTGACGCCGCATTGATTTTGGATGCCGCCGGGTATGATCGGGTGATTGTCGAAACCGTCGGCGTTGGGCAGGACGAGGTGGATATTGTCAAAACCGCCGATGTGACGCTGGTGGTGATGGTGCCTGGAATGGGCGACGATATCCAATCTATCAAAGCTGGGATTATGGAAATCGGCGACCTGTTTATCATTAACAAATCTGACCGCGAAGGCGTCGAACGGATTGAAAAGGAAATCGAGGCCATGCTCAGTCTTGGCCACCGCCCTGATTTCTGGCAACCTCCGATCCTCAAGACCGTGGCCACGCGCCATCAGGGTCTTGACGAAGTAATTGAGGCTATTGCAAGCTATCTGACTTTCCTGCAACAACATCAACAGGCACGGCAGGACCGACAGGCACGGATTGCCGAACTCAAGCTCACCGAACTGCTGCGAGACAAACTCCTCTCGGCTGCCCGTCGCACAGCGGCGACGGGTACTGAATGGTCAGCCTGGGCCAGCCAGATCGCCACTCGCGAACGCGACCCATACTCGATTGTTGAGGAAATCCTTGACCGTCTCAACCTCTCAGGTGACCCCAAACTACTCTCGAAATGAAGGGATATGGGCAAACAACCTATGAAAATTGACCATTTGGGAATTGCAGTCGAATCCCTGGAAACAGCACTCAAGTTTTATCGTGATGCCCTGGGGCTAACGGTCTGTGGCGAAGAAATCGTTGAAGACCAGGGTGTCAAGGTGGCCATGCTGCCCATCGGTGACAGCCGCGTCGAACTGCTCGAAGCCACCCACGAAAACTCACCGATTGCCAAATACATTGCCAAACGCGGCCCCGGAATCCATCATATTTGCATTCGGGTTGACGATGTGGCCGCAACTCTGGCAATACTCAAAGATCAGGGTCATCAATTAATTGACCAGCAGCCTCGCCCCGGTGCTGACGGGTGCCTGGTTGCTTTTGTTCATCCGAAAAGTACTCACGGAGTTTTGCTTGAACTCTCACAGAAAACCGAACACCAGAATGAAGAATGAAGAATTGAGAATGAAGAATTGAGAATGAAGAATGAAGAATGAAGAATGTGGTTCGTACCTGGTGACTGGTGCTTAGTGCTTGGTACTTGGTACTTAGTGCTTGTAGGTCAATACTTTCGAAGAAGTACCAAGTACCAAGTACCAAGTACCAAGTACCAAGTACCAAGTACCAAGTACCAGGTACCAGGTACCAAGTACAAGGTTTCTTCATTCTTCATTCTTCATTCTTCATTCTCAATTCTTCATTCTCAATTCTTCATTCCCTTGGTTTTTAACCATCACTGAGCACAGGAGATTATTCCCTTGAAACGAGCGCTCT
>DAOQNB010000049.1:0-15446 GCA_035335845.1 Acidobacteriota bacterium
AAACCCTGAACCCTAAACCCTGAACCCTAAAAAAGAGGTCGTGTTATGGGATTGGTCGGAGATCTCCAATATCTCAGTCTTGCCGACATCATTCAAATCAACTGCATTGGCCGCAACACTGCCCGACTGACCGTCCATTACCCAATTGGGGATGGCGTTTTCTATTTTGCAGATGGGGACGTGGTTGATGCCAAACTTGGGAAATTAACCGGTGTGGAAGCCGTGTATAAAGCCCTGGAATATGATCAGGGCTCATTTCGGGTAGATAGCGGAATCCGGGCGCCAACGAGAACTATTCATGACAACTGGAGCAATATTTTAATGGAAGGGTTGCGCCTGCTCGATGAGGCCCGAGCCGGATTGATTCCCGGCAGTGCTCCCTTGTCTGCCGAACAGATCAACGCCACCACCACTGGCGCCTCGCGAGTTCAAAACCCGTTTCAAATTCTGGTCTCGGATCTGACCAAAATTAAAGGGATTGACGGTGCCCTGGCCGCAACCCGCGATGGAACACTCAATGCCTGCATTGGTGTCAATCTGTCAGATAAAGTCGGGATGATGACTTCACTTCTGATTTACCTGAATCAGGCAATGGCCACCGGACAGGGGCGATTTGGGAAAGTGAAGCAAATGGACATCCGGTACGGCACCAAAGAAGTCATGGTCTTTGACCAGGGGACGGTCCTGGTGGTGATTGAATTTGCCAATACCATTCGCTTTGAAACCATTTCACCCCACATTGATCGCGCCTTCCGGAAATTTGAAGCCCGATCACGTGGCGGCACCAGTGCCCTGGATCCAAGCAAAATTGGAACCGGCTCCATGAGTGGACCACCCGATTTTCTGCCTGGGCGGTAAGGCGGGTCCTCATGCGGCGCTTCCGACACCTTCTCCTGGCTTTTCCCACCGCCACCATCGTGATCAGTCTGGGACTGATCAGCCTCCTGACCCTGACTGGCACTCAGTTTCAATCCGTGACCGAAGTTTTGTCGGTCACGGCCTGGGGTGCCGGCACCCCGTCGAGCAGTACCATCACCGCCTTTGCCACTGGCCGTCCGTGGTGGAAACGTCACCTTCCCGAAGCCATTCAACCCTCACCAGCCGGCGGTATAGTGCCGCTGGTACGTGTTCCCCGGACCAAGATCCAGACCACTGACGAACTGATCCTGCCCGAACGCAGCATCGGTTATGACGCTTTTCTGGGCGCAGTCACCGCCCTGCGCAGCCTGTTTTCAACCGATCTGATCTTTGACTTTGCCCTGCTGATTCGGCTGCAACACTGGCTTCTGGTGCTCGGAATCTGCCTGCTGCCTGTCGTTTTCCATCGCATTCATCCGGCGTACCGCACCCCGCTGACCTTTAGCACGTTTTTTATCGGATACCTGTTTGTCCTGTTGCTGCGCCCAAATAAAAGTAAATTCCTGACCGATGGACTCATTGACAGTGCCCTCGCCAATGCCCTGGCTCTCTTTAGCGTTGCAGCATTCTGGCTCATCCTCAGCAAGAGTCGGCTTGAAAATTGGAAACAGCGTGTCGTAGTCATGAGTGCCGGGTTGTTTCTGAGTTTTGTCACCCAGGTTCGCGGTGAATTTTTGATCGTGGGTGGATTGACGTTTGGTTTGCTGGCACTCCTGGTGTGGAAACAACCTGCTTTTTCCTGGAAAGGACTGGTTCTGGCCGGGTTGTGTTTTGTCATGCTCCCCGTCGGGTACGGCTCTTTCAACCAGCAGCAGTTCGGTCACTTTGTCCCATTGCGGATGCGTTCGGGGCAGAATCTTTTTGAACCAATTGGCCAGTTTCCCAACCCCTGGGGCATCCAGTACAGCGATTCCTGGCTCGAAAAATACCTGAACCAGCGTGGCATCGAATATACCAGTTTTGAAGCCGACCGCGTTCTGACCGCTCAGTATGTGCAGTGCCTGAAGGAAAACCCATGGCTCTTTGTCCGCAATTTTCACCTTCGACTCTGGCAATTTGCGAAACAGTTTGGCTTATGGCTCAACTTTTGGACCATTCCGCTGATCTTGTTCGGGTTCTGGGTCGCGATTCAAAAGTCTGAGCGACTGGCGTTTCTGGCCGTTCCATTGATTCTGGCAATCGGGTATCTGGTCTTTTTTGGCTGGACCAATTCCCTGCTCCGACTGGTCAGTCCGGTTCACTTTCTGGTATCGGCTTTTCTGACTCTATTCAGTGTGGAAATCCTGCTCTTTGAACACTGGCGACTGTTCCAGCGGATTGACTGGAAAGCTCTGAAACAAGGTTGAATAAGGTGGCTCAGTCAGTACCACCGCGTGAGTGGGTGGGTCGGTCGGCTTTCCAACCCCACCCGCTCACGCAGGTGGTACTGACAAATCCTTTATTTCCAACATTGACCTGGCAAAACACAAAATCCGGTAGCAGCAGGAATAATGAATCAACTCAAAGTGGATAACCTCTTAACTCTGGCAAAAAAAGAGCTGCTTTTGCGGTCCAGACAAAAGCAGCTTCAGCTTGCACGTACAGCACAGTCAAAATTTTAAAGATTCATTGATTCCGGTTGGAATCAGTTCGAGTTCGATTCTATGGCCGGCGAACAATCACCGTGGCCCGCCGATGCGGGGAGCGAGGATTGACCACAACAGGTGTGGTCCTCACACGGGTCACTTCCTGTTCTCTGACGGCGTGATTGCCATTCACAAACGTATCGTTGCCGCTATTTCCGTTGACATCATCAAGGCCGCTTCCGCTTTGGATCCGATCATTTCCATCTCCACCACGGATGGTGTCGTTCCCGCCGCCACCTGAAATAAAATCATTGTCGTCATTACCTTCGAGGGTGTCATTCCCGCGCCCGCCTTTCAGAGTGTCGTTTCCATCACCGCCTTTGAGCGTGACCCCAAACGGAATTGAATTATCCACGGTCAGGTCATCGTTGCCGTCATTTCCACGAATCTCGATTCCGAACGCTTCAGCCTGCGAAAATGTCATCCGGCTGCCATTCACGCTCAGTTCGACTCTGCCTGAGGGCAGTTGACGTAAGGCCACCCGGTCCGCACCATCCCCACATTTGACAATCAATTTTCCATGATCCCGCTCAATTTTTGCATCAACCAGATAGAGACTCTGGGCCTGCACCGAACTGGTCAAAGCGCTGAACACACACACAAAACCCAATATCATCAATAAGTTTCTCATAAAGGTTCTCCTCAAAAAAGGTCGAATGTAATTGAAATCTTGAATTGCACCGTTAGAACCAGATCAGTTCAATAAAGTCTGGAGAATTTATCTTAAAGAGCGAAAGAGTGAAGCAGCCTATCCCTTTCAGCCACAGGCTGGCTGCTGACAGACCCTTCATCGCTCGGCAAATGGCGGTGCCATTTCTGACTGTTATGGTATAAACACCTGTTCCAAACGCTGAGAGTTCCCATCCGTCAGGTGCAAGGGAGCATCCAGGCAGTACTTCATCCTTCATACTTCATATTTTGATATTTTATGGATAGGCAGGAGTTTTTCATTCGCGATATTCCGATTCGCCCACGGCTGGCGCTGGCACCAATGGCAGGCGTCACCGACTCTGCGTTTCGTGGGCTGATCAAAAGCCTGGGTGGCGTCGGATTGATTGTAACCGAATTCATCAGCGTTGAAGGTCTCACCCGAGGCAACCTCAAAACCCACCGCATGATGCACTTTGAGGAATTCGAACGCCCGATCTCAATTCAGTTTTTTGGCTATGACCCAGAGCGAATGGCGATTGCCGCCGAAGTCGGGGAAGCAGCCGGTGCCGACATCGTGGATGTCAATTGCGGTTGCCCGGCGCGCAAAGTGGTGCACCGTGGTGCGGGTTCCTCGCTGCTCAAAGACCTGCCCCACCTGGAAAAAATTCTGAAGGGCATGCGCAAGGCGATCAAAATTCCGCTCACGCTGAAGATGCGCATTGGTTGGGATGACAGCTCAATTGTCGCGGTTGAAGTCGGAAAGCTGGCTCAGGACTGCGGGGTCGAGGCGCTGGCGATCCACGGACGGACGCGAGTTCAGGGATATTCGGGTCAGGCTGATTGGAATGTCATCGCTCAGGTCAAAGAGGCAGTCAGTATTCCGGTGATGGGTTCCGGTGATGTCACCACGATTGACCAGGCACTCACCCGGTTTCGCGAAACCGGCGTTGACGGCGTGATGATTGGTCGCGGCGCCATGGCCAATCCGTGGATTTTCCGACAAATTGACGATGTGATGCAGGGACGGTCTCCATTTCAACCAACCCTGATTGATAAGCGAAACCTCTTGTTTGGCTACTTTGATGTAATGTTGAAAGAATTGCCGTCTGAACTGGCGGCGATGGGGAAAGTAAAACAGCTCTGCGGTCAATTTACAAAAGGGCTCCCGGGCGGCGCGGCGTTCCGCCAGCAGGTCTTTCACTCTCAGTCACGACAGGAACTGACTGACAAAATTGACTTCTATTTCACGCTCATGGCTGAACGAGAAGCCGCCGGCAATCTGGTGCCAGCTCCGGAAGATGCTGCCGATGATACCGATTCGCCAACCACCGAGGAATATGCATGCCAGGCGTAGCCCAGATTCAACCGACCAGCCTCAGCCCCTTTCAAACGGCCAAACCATTTGAACGAATGGTGGGGTACCTGCGCCGATACCCGTATAAACTGACCATTGGCTGTCTGTGTGTCTTGCTGTCAGCCTACATTGGGCTTTTTGGGCCACGGGTGATTCGCAGCGCCATTGATGACCTGCAACATCGCATCACTCGTGAAAAAATTGTGCTTTATGCCCTGCTGATTGTGGCCGTATCGCTGGGAAAAGGGATCTTTTTATTCTGGCAACGGCAAATTCTGGTCGCTCTGTCACGCGACATTGAGTTTGATCTCCGCAACGATATCTATGCCCATCTGCAACGCCTGCCAATGGCCTTTTACCATGAAAATCGAACTGGTGATTTGATGTCGCGGGCCACCAACGACATCGGCAATGTGCGGATGTTGCTTGGGCCGGCGATTATGTATGGGTTAAACACCGTTTTTGTCACCTGTTTTGCCTTACCAGCCATGGGTCATATTAGCTGGAAACTAACTTTGTTGGCCCTGGCAACCTTGCCGCTGGCGTCGGTGGCAACCAATTTCTTTGGAAGCCGCATCCACAAACGCTCTGAAGAAATCCAGGAATATTTCGGCATCATTACGGCTAAAGCCCAGGAGAACTTTGCCGGCGTGCGGGTGGTTCGGGCCTATGCTCAAGAGGAAGCCGAAAAGGAATCATTTAAAAGCCTCAATCGCGAGTTTGTGTCACGCAATCTGCGCCTCATCAAACTGACAGCGTTGTTTAGCCCGACCCTGCACGCCTTGATTGGCTTTGGCCCGGCACTGGTCCTGTGGTATGGTGGCCATCTGGTTCTGGATCAACAGATTACGATTGGGCAATTTGTTGAATTCAACCTCTATCTGATGATGCTGATCTGGCCAATGATTGCGCTTGGGTATGTGGTCAGCCTGTTTCAACGTGGCATGGCTGGGATGAAGCGCCTGACGACAGTCCTCAACCAGGAGCCAACCATTCGGGACGAAGTTGAGCCGACGGCGGTTACTGAGATCAAGGGCACTATCGAATTTCGCAACCTGAATTTTGCCTATCCAACCACTTCTGGCGGACCTGGACAGATGGTGCTGAAAGAGATTTCACTGACGATTCCACAAGGGAAGACACTGGCGATTGTGGGTCACACGGGGTCTGGAAAATCAACGCTCATTAACCTGATCCCACGGCTTCTGGATGCGGCCCCGGGAGAGGTGTTGATTGATGGCCGACCAATTCGGGAAATCCCGCTCCAGGTCCTGCGCCAAAACATTGGGTATGTCCCTCAGGAAACATTCCTGTTTGGCGATACAGTGGCTGCCAATATCGCCTTTGGGGTGCCTGGGGCATCACGCGAAGCCATTGAACAGGTAGCCGAACAGTCCGCCCTTCGGGCTGACATCGCCACGTTTCCCAAAGGATTTGAAACAATTGTCGGCGAACGTGGCATCACGCTGTCGGGAGGTCAAAAACAGCGAACGGCCATTGCCCGTGCCCTGCTGCGGAACCCCAAAATTCTCATTCTGGATGACTCTCTCTCAGCCGTTGATACCTATACAGAAGAGAAAATTCTTGGGCATTTGCGCGAGATTATGCAGGATCGCACCACAATCCTGGTTTCACACCGAATTTCCACGGTGAAAGAAGCCGACCACATCATTGTCCTGCACGATGGCCGGATTGCCGAACAAGGCACCCATGACTGGCTTTTGAAGCAAAACGGTCCGTATGCCGCACTCTATGAAAAACAGCTCCTGGAGGAAGAACTCGCAACTTTATGACACCAAACGAACAATCCCGGCTTCAACCCTCCACCGAATTTTCCGGTGACCAGTTACTTGGCCTCTTAATTGAAGCCGCTGGAAAAGGCAATCTGTCTCTGGTGACTGACCTGCTTGCCAAAGGTGCGGCAGTCAATGGCGGGTTCAGTGATGGGTATACGCCCCTGATGGCCGCCGCACACTCTGGCCAGGCACAGGTTGTCACCACGTTACTCCACCATGGGGCGGCACCTGATCAGGGCGAGCGCCAGGGGATGACGGCACTGATGTTTGCGGCTGAAGATGGGTCGGTGGAGGCAGTTCGGGCCCTGGTTGAGGGCGGAGCGACCATCAATTATCAGGTTCAGGATGAATTTTCGCCATTTTCCGGCTGGACAGCACTCCTGTTTGCCACTGATAATGGCCATCTGCCAACCGTTACCTATTTGATCTCACAGGGTGCCAACGTTGATCTATGCGATAGCGAAGGTGAAACGGCGTTGATGAAGGCGGCTGCCCTTGGTCACGTCGCGCTGGTCGAATGCCTGGTGAAAGCTGGGAGTACGGTCAGCCTCGCCAATGAAAACGGAGATACGGCGCTCACTCTGGCCGAGGAGATGGGTCATCGAAAAATCATCGGTCTTTTGAAACACTAACCTCCACCATTTCAGGTCAACCAGATTCAGACCTTCAAAAGGGTTCAGAATGGAACCGAACTCCCTGCTTGAGCGAGTCTATGATGGATCGGCAGAACTCAAAGCCTCCGTCGGTGATTTTGCCTTCAAGAAATGGAAAAACCCTGGTGCCGGTACCTGAGTAATTGGTTCTCATTTTTTCCAGAAACCGTTTGGAAATGGTTTCTTTTTTTTCAGTCAACCAGCGTTTTTTTCACAAGAAAAATCCTGGGCCTTGTGGTTTAATACCTAACGACTCTCTGCCAATCAACATTCGTTTTTTGCATCCATCTGTGCCACCGAACGGGCAAATGTCCGGATTGACAAGTACTTCAATCCGAACATAGTTCCCCCTCACCACTCAACTCAGTGGCACTTTTCATTTCAGAGCTGAAAGAAACTCATTCGTGACACTGGCCCGAAGGTCGTGAACTGGCTTTCGTGCACGGTATTTGCAGCACCTGATTTAACCACTTTTACCGGGAATTTTTTCCCATTAAACAGAGGCCGGTTAGGGTTGACAAACACTCAGAGATGTTCATTATCGAGGAACGCAAAAATTCCCTCGATGATACATCTCGTCCCAATTTCTCAAGTTTTTATCCGAGAAATCCAACATTCGACTTATTCACTGATTCTCGAACATAGATCCGTGTTTGAATCGGCCTATTACAAGAACCCCAGAAAGGAGAACAAACTCATGTTTTCTCGCACCAATCGGAGTTTGGTAAAGAAGCGGCCGTTCCTGACGTTTGCGGTCGCCCTTCTCGGATTTTCGCTGGTTAACATACTCCCATTTACTGCGACCTCAGGCACACAGGCTTCAACTGTGGTGACACCAACTCCTTTTGAGATGGCGTTTCAAGGCACCAATACCCCTCCGACCTTCACACCAGGCCCGCCGCTGACAGTTCGTCAGGGTGAGCGTAAAGCGGTGATCATCGGGAGCGTCAACGATGCCGAACAACAACCACAAGCCTTGGGCGTAACCGTCGTTAGATTACTCTCTGGCCCTCCCGGGGGACAAAACGCATCATTGATTGGAAACCCAGTCCCAAATGCGGACAAGTCGGTTTCGGCCACACTTGAAGCGACGTGTAGCACCACGGTTGGCACATATGTGTATGAAGTCACGGTGACGGATGGTCTGTTGACCAACACCACGCAAACTTCAATTACGATCAATGTGACTCCGTCCTTTACCGTTTCAATTCAGCCAGGAAGTAAGATCAATATTAAAGGAACGGTTCGCGTTGGCTTTAATGTCATTGACACCGAATCGGCGCCGATTCCAGGCATCACCAATATTGATCCCTGCAGCAATCTGGCGTTCCGGTTTGAACGCGACGACAGCAAATACACCAAACGGCTGTCAGATACCAACGATGCCGCCTACTTTACCGTGGACCGTGTGCCCAATGGGTACGCTGTTCGCTTTAGCCCATTTATTCCAGATCGGATTACCAATGCCCCGACGGCGGGAGACTGTCTGCCAAACCTGGTGCGCACGCGCTTACTCGTGCTCGGTCCAAACGGACAACCAGTGTCGGGAGTGAATGAAATTCCGATTACCGTTCGGGTTGAAACCGATCTTCGGCTCTTCCCCAATGCTTTTTGGGTCACCGATGGCCGGTTAATCCGCATCATTTACCAGGTTTGGGATTCAGATCTCAACACGGCCAATTACAACCTCTGCTACCGGTTCTTTGATTTCACAGGAAACCAGATCGGTCACCAGATTACGGCGGAAACACAGCGGTTGCAGAGCGAAATCAACCGCAGTGTGGCTGAGCGACGGCTGGTCAAGGGACAATCGTTCCTGGTGATTCAGACCTTTGACTCAACGGCCTTCTCTGCCAATACACAAAATATTGAAATCACTCTTTCTGACGGTCAGGGCAATCCAAGAATCGTTGCGCCACGGCAATCAGCACGGGCTGTGGTCAATGGGACTGAAATTGACTGGATGAACGTCAAAGAGGGAGATGGAACCATTGTGTTGCCTCCTGCTCAGCTCACCCTCCAAGAGTCAGAAGGCGTGACCAAGTAAGCAACTCACTGTGACTGACACGTCTGTAAGGTGATACCAATGGCAACCGTCATCGGCTCTCCTGACAACGTGGAAACAGAGAACCGAGAACCTAACGCAGGAGAATCAACAATGAGAAAACTAGCGATCAAAAGCATCATCCTTCTATCGGTGTTTTTGCTATCAAGTGTACTTGGCCTGGCACAAGAAACACAGCGCGAGAAGAACCGCCACACCAATCCTACTGTCACGGGTGGAACGGGGTTATTTACGGTTTACGACGCATCAACCTTGAAAAAAGGTGAATATAATTTCGGGTTTTTCGTCAACAACTATGACCGTGAGCCGGGTGATGTGGACATCACCCAGGGTATCCTCAACGTAGGATTTGGGGTCACAGATCGGCTGGAAGTCTTTGCCGCTTCAGTGTTTCGGCAGCAACTGGTTTCAGGCTCGCCCGATGAACTGAAAGGGTTTAATGCGCTCGGCCCTGGTAGCATTACCATCGTCCCACGTCTGGCCGGTTCCGGCCCAGCGTTCAACTTTGCCACTCTTCCAGGTGGCTATCTCAACGATCACCCATTTTTTGGCCGTAGCTTTGTCAAAGTCGGCAATACCACAGTGGGTGCCAAGTATCGGTTCACCAGCCAGGATTCGTGGCTGGGTGTGGCCTTACTCGGATTTGCTCAAATCTCATCATTCCGCCCCAGCACCGAATTTCCGGGCAATGGCAGTGGTTTGATTGATGGTGCCGGTGCCGGTGCCACTGATTACGGCGTGATGCTGGCCGTCACCCCACGGGTTGGGCGCGCCAGTTTCAATATGAACGCTGGCTATGTCAAAACCGGTGACCCCAAGGTCAACGACATCAAACTGGTTGACCGCCGGGATAAAGTCATCGCCGCTATCGGCTTTGACTATGCCTACAACCAGTATGTCCAGTTCATTTCTGAATTGACTTCAGATATTTATGTTGGCAGCGGCACACCAAACGTGAATCCAGTCAACCCGGTGGATGTCACCGTCGGTGCGCGGTTTACGCCACTTGGCAAAGACCGCAAATTCTTTATGAGCCTGGGCGGTGCCTATCGCTATATGCTCAACAACTCAAACGAACGCCGTCCGGAAAACCGCAAGGGCGATTTCCACGGCTATGTCGCGGAACTGGCACTCGGCTACCGCAAAGTGACTCCGCCAGATCCGTGCTTGACCAACGTCGCGCCAACCGTCTCGGTCTCGGCTGACAAGCTCGAAGTCACCGAAAAGACGGCTGAAACCGTGACCTTTACAGCAGTTGGCAAAGATGTTGATCCAGCCGATACCACATTGACCTATATGTGGTCAGCCAGCAGTGGCTCCATTGATGGCAACGGTTCAACCGTCACCTGGAATCCAGGCACGTCGGCACCGGGCCCGGTTGAAGTTCGTGTCACGGTCCGTGACACCTGCAACCACGAAGCCAGTGCTTCAGCTTCAGTCAATGTCAAGAAGGGCAACACCTGCCCAACCGTGACGGTTTCAGCGTCCGAATCATCACTGCGTGCCGGTTCAGACGCGGTGGTGACCTTTACTGCCCGCGCCAATGATCCAGATGGTCAGAACCTGACCTACACCTGGACCAGCACCAGCGGTTCAGTTTCAGGCAGTGGCGATACCGTGACCGTTGACACCAAGGGCATGGGCCCAGGCAGCGTGACGGTTTCAGTGCGCGTCAGCGATGGCATCTGCGATGGTTCAGACAGTGCGTCGTTCCGCATCACCGAACCACCTCCGCCACCGCAACGCTTTGAAACGGCGTGCGACGGCATCCGTTGCGCCAACCCACCGTTCAAGAAGAACATTTCCCGCATTGATAACCAGTGCAAGGGAATCCTGGACGAAGTGGCCACCCGGTTGCAGGGTGACGCAACCGCCGTCTGCATCATTGATGGACACTCCGAAGCGGGTGAAAAAGCCGGTACGGCGCTCCAACGCGCTCAGAAAGCCAAGGATTACCTGGTGTCGAAGGGCATTGATCCAAACCGGATCGAAGTCCGCAGCTTTGACAACCAGCGTCCAGACGCTTCAGCCGGTGACCGCCGCATCAACGTCTATGTGGTGCCAGAAGGTGCGCAACGCCCTGAATAACCCGATGTGAAGGGATGAGCCGTTTCAAACGGTGTGCCCCCTTGACTCAAAACCAAAAAGCCACTGTCGAAACATTTCGTTCCGGCAGTGGCTTTTACTTTTGGAAATTGATGGGAATCTGGTGTTACACCATTTTGGAATGAAACTATCGTATTAGCAAAAGGCTAAACTATTGGAGGAATTGGATTTCCCTGCCTTCTGAACCGATACCCTGACCCCAAAATGGTATTACACCGATTTCACAGGTTGTACCCCATATTTATGGAGCAGGTGTTGCAGCCCCTCTGGAGTAAAGGGCTTGGCCAGCACATCATCAAAAGTACTGCCGATCAGAGGGGTCATTTCAAAAATATCACTGGCGGTACAGGCAATGATCGGAGTGTGCCGGGTGCGACCTTCTTCCTGGCGGATGAGGTTGGCAGCCTCGATGCCACCCATTTTTCCCATCTGGCAATCCATCAAAATCAGATCATAGGGTTTGCGCATGGCAGCGGTGACGGCTTCGCATCCGTCGGAAACTACATCAACCACATATCCATATCGCTTTAAAAGAATTGAAACAACTTTGAGATTGACCGGCTCGTCATCTGCCACCAGGATGCAGGGAGACTCAGAAAGCAGACCAGAAGATTCTGGCAATGAAGCAACAACCGGAATGGCAGCAACCGGCAGGGATGGCTCAAAAGGGACCACAGGTAACACCACCGTGAAACAGGTTCCGATGCCAAGCTGGCTCCGGACCGAAATATTCCCCCCATGAGCGGCAACGATGCGTTTGACAATTGATAATCCAAGACCGACGCCTGGTTTGGTATGTGTGGAATTGGCCTGCCAGTAGGGGTCAAACAAAAAAGGAATTGATTCCGCCGGGATGCCTTCACCGGTGTCAGTAATAGAGATCAGCACCAGGGTTTGACCAGTCTCAACCCCAACCCCAGCCTGGGTCCAGGCTTCAACCGAAATTTTTCCATCTGGCGGGGTAAATTTGATGGCGTTGGATAACAAATTTGAAAATACCCGTTCAAGCTGAAGACCGTCCGCCCAAAGCGCAGGAAGTTTGTTTCTGACGGTACAGGTAATGGTCATCTGGGGAGGAGCAGCCAGCCGGGCTGATTCAACACAGTCGCTGAGCAATGCCATCGGATCAAGTTCGAGCCGGTTTACTTTTGTTTCCCGTGATTCACCACGATAGACGTCAAGCATCTGATTGACCATCTTGACGATTTTTTGGATGTTTTTCTTTGAAACATCGAGCATCTCAGCCAGATGTTCGGTTGGATTCCGGTGCTGTTCCTGTACCAGTTGGAGTGCCATATTCACAACCGTCAACGGTGATTTTAAGTCATGAACAAGCATGGCGGTGAACCGGGTCTTCAATTCATCCAGTTCAAGTAACTTTAAGTGATTTGCCTCCAGTTCTTTCTGCATTTCAATGAGTTGAGTATTTGCTACCTGAGCAGCCTGGGCGGCGGCTTCGGCAGCGCGTTTGGATTGCAAGATTTGGCTCTCAAATTTCTCGCGACGTTGAATCAGCAACAAAATAAAATCATTCGCTGGTTCACCCTGGCGCTCTGTCCGAACTGCATTGATCAGCATGGGCAGGGTGTCACCGTTTGCTGACCGCAAATCAAGGTAGATTTCATCCAACCTTCCTGCCAGCTTTAACTGGGGAAAAAGGTGTGTCTGGTAAAAAACACGACTGCCCACTGTCAGAAAACCTGACAGGTTCTGGCCGACGATGTGTGATTTCGCCTGACCTAACAGATTGGCCAGTGTTTCATTGACATTGACCACACACCCATCATCAGTGACTGACAGCCAGCCACAGGGTGCACAATCAAGTTCCGATCCAATCACAGTCAAGTCGCTCATACACCCTGGCTATTCAAATAAGTGCGGATAGATTGAATCGTTTCTTGTGGATGACTCACGTGGGGGCAATGGCCAGTGGCGTCCATCACCCTGAACCTGGAATTGACCAATTGACGATGAACATATTCGCCAACTTGAAGCGGGGCGATCAGGTCATCCTGACATTGCAAAACGAGTGAAGGGGTCTTTACCCTGGGCAACTCAGCCCGATTATCCGAGAAAAATGTGACCTCGGCAAACTGCCGGGCGGTCATAGGGTCGGTTGAGCAAAAGCTCTCCTCCAGAGTTTGCGCCAGCTCCGGGCGGTCGCTGTTTTGCATAATCACCGGTGCCAGATAGCTGGCCCAACCCATGTAATTTCGCTCCATCATATCGAGTAAACCCAGAATATCTTCACGTTCAAAACCACCAAAATAGTCTGGTGGATGATTCAAATAACAGGGTGAAGGGCCAACCATAATCAAATGGCTGAAAAACTGGGGTGACCTGATCGAGGCAAGCGCCCCCACCATGGAACTGACCGAATGACCGACAAAAACGACATCCTTCAGTTCGAGCGCCAGACAAATATCAAGCACGTCCTGGGCATAGCCATCTAAAGAACTATAGCGAGTTGGATCATATGCCGTCAGGTCTGATTGACCAGCCCCTACATAGTCAAAAAGGACAATCCGGTACTCATCTTGAAAGGCAGGTACCACATATCGCCACATGTTCTGGTCGCATCCAAAGCCATGGGCCAGGAACAAAGAGTGCTGACCACGTCCAGTCACCCGGACGTTGTTTCGACGAAGAATTTTTTCCATGAGATTTTGGTGAATCTGCGGCACTGTGGATTGAATTTCGACACGAAACCCAAATCACGCAGGTGCACCAAAGACTGGCCAACTCAAGAGAGGTTCCTCGATAACGCCTGATGTTTGGCGGATGTGTCAGGGAATAAAAGAGATTTCTGGGCATGATGACTTGGGTTTCTAAGCTTGGCATAGCACTCACAGGTTGGCAAGCACCCAGCCTCACCTTTATTCCGGCTTACAGCCATAAATATCCAGAACCAGAAACCAGAAAAAACACACCCGAACGTCTTCTGATCTCACACTGAGATGACCGTCATACGCCAGCTCAGATTGATTCAATTTGATCAAAATTTTAATAAATTTTAAGTTGACTTAATAAAATTCAAGAATATAATTCAAATAAACTTTAATATTATTAAAGAAAGTGCTTATTCCACATGGCCGACATGGTGTCTCCGCCTTCTCAAACCTGGTTGAAATTTCTTTCGGACGAGGATCTGGCATTTATCCGCAATTTCATCCTGGCTTCAGGGTCACTCAAGGAACTGGCGTTGGTCTATGGCGTGTCCTACCCCACATTGCGGCTTCGGCTGGATCGGTTGATCGAAAAAATCAAAATTGCCGAAGCGCACCAGGTAACCAGTCACTTTGAAGGCACACTGCGCGCCCTGTATGCCGAAGGCAAAATCGACCTGGAAACCCTGCGCGCCTTGCTGGCAGCCCATAAACTGGAAATGGAGAATCAAGGAGGAAACCAATCATGAAACCATTTATTCTCAAAGGGTTACTGATTACTGGCTTGTTTTTCTTCGTGGGTGCGGCTCAGGCACCAGTTCACCGCATTGACTGGTCAAAAATGAAAGCGGCTGGCACGCAACTCCCTGGGGTACTGGCATCAGGTGAAATCCCAGACAAGCTGGATGCCCTCCGAATCGAAAATACCACCAGCCAGCCTGTCACCATCAAACTTGCCACGCTGGAAGCTCCCCGGCTGAGCCAGCCACAATGGCGGCTGACCGGACGCATCCGCTATCAAAATGTTGAAGGCGAGGGGTATCTGGAATTGTGGAATCATTTCAATCAGGGGTCATACTTTACTCGTTCCCTGGCTGATTCCGGCCCGATGGGAAAGGTCAAAGGATCATCCGAATGGCGCGATTTTACGTTGCCGTTTGATGCGTCAACGGGAAATGCCCAATTGAAACTGATGAAACTGGAATTGAACCTGATCCTTCCCGGAAAAGGCGTGGTCTTCATTGGACCGGTTGAGGTGCACGAAGGGTTTGGCTCTGCTGGGTGGTGGAATGACCCCAGCGCCAACTGGCTGGGCGCCATCCTGGGTGTCAGCCTTGGCTGTTTAGGAGCCCTGGTGGGAATTCTTTCCAGCCTTGGAAAAGCACGCCAGCTTGTGTTGTGGTTGTGCCAGGGAGGGTTTGTGGTGGGGATTTTGCTCCTGGCCGCCGGGCTGGTAGCGCTTGGGATGGGTCAATCGTATGCCATTTACTATCCATTGCTGTTGTGCGGCCTGATCAGTGGATTGGTGTTTGGCTTGAATTACCGGACCCTCTTTCGACGCTATCAGGAACTCGAACTCCGGCAGATGCAGGCCCGAGATGCGATGTTGTGA
>DAOQNB010000050.1:0-7883 GCA_035335845.1 Acidobacteriota bacterium
TTCTTCAACCCCCAGCCCTGGTTTTTTCAGCCCCCAGCCCTGGTTTTTTCAGCCCGAGGTTTTCGTTCCGCGCTCGCGTTCGACCAGAAGCCGTCGAAGGATTTTGCCACCCGCGTTTTTCGGAATCTGATCAATGAATTCAAGCTGACGAACTTTTTTATGTGGAGCGACGCGTTCCGCGACGAAGGCCAGGAGTTCTTCAGGGGAAACCGGAGATCGTTGGACGACAAATGCTTTGGGGACTTCGCCGGCTTCCAGGTCTGGGCTTGGGATGACGGCGGCTTCAGCCACGGCTGGATGGGAATTCAGAATGGCTTCAAGTTCAGCCGGTGCCACTTGAAACGCTTTATATTTAATGAGTTCCTTGACCCGATCCATAATGAACACAAACCCATCTTCGGTGGTATGCCCAATGTCTCCTGTCCGATACCAGCCCTGTTCATCAACGGCATCAGGTTGATTGAGATAGCCTTTCATTACCTGCGGCCCCCGCAGCCACAGTTCACCTGTTTGTCCTGGACCGACTGGCTCGCCGGTTTCAAGGTCTACGATCTGGCCTTCGAGTCCAGGCAGGGCTGTTCCCACGGACGCCAGTCGCCCTCGTTCCATGGCATCCATACTGAAATGGGTCAATCCGCTGGCTTCAGTCATGCCATAGCCCTGTGAAATCGGACAGTTCAGTCGGGCTGCGCAGGCACGGGCAACGTCTTCGCCAAGCGGCGCGGCGCCGGCCACAATCCATTTCAGGCTCGAAAGATCATAGCGATCCACCACGGGATGCTTGGCAAGTGCCAGAACCGCTGGTGGTACCAACGGGGCAAACGTCACCCGGTGTGTCTGGATTGCCTGAAGAAAGTGTTCAAGGTCAAATCGCGGAAGTACCACCAGGGTCATTCCTTTAAATAATGCCTGTTCCAGCACTGCCGCCAACCCGGCGACATGGAAAAACGGAAGCACGCTAATCGCGGTGTCTTCTTCGGTAAAGGCATGTGCTGCAATACCTTGTGAAATCATGTTCGCAATGAGGTTACGATGCGTGAGCATTACGGCTTTGGGCAGCCCCGACGTCCCGCTTGAATAAAGCAACGCGACGACATCTTCCGCCGGATTGATATGAACAGCAGGCGGTGTGCTGGGACCTTGAATCAGTTCAGCAAACGGCGTTGCCCCCGGAGCTTCACCAAAAACAAAGATTTCAGTAACTTCGGTGCCTTGCGCCGCTTCCCGGATTTTTTCCAGCAACGGTGCCACGGTAATCACACATTTGGCTCGGGAATCATTGAGTTGCCAGTTCATTTCGTGAACTGTGTAGAGCGGATTGATGGTTGTCGTGATACCACCCAGCATCGCCACGGCATGAAAGGCAATCGCAAACTCAGGCAGATTGGGACAACAAAACGCAACCACATCTTTGGGCTGAAACCCGCGCCGTGCGAGTCCAGCGGCAACACGCGGTATTGCATCAGCAATCTGAGCATAGGTTAATGTTCGTCCACTGGACGCATCAATCAAGGCTGGTTTACTTCCCAGGTGTTGTGCCCGCTGGAGCAAAAAAGAAGTGAGCGACATTTCTGGAATCGGAAAATCAGAAAAAGGACTGCGAATGATCATGAACCCCCCGAAGGTAACAGGATGACAAGGTGACAGAGTGGCAGCGTGACAGGGTGACAGAGAGTAAGGGTGCTGTTGCTTTGAACCGCACCCGTTTCGAAAAACCCGGAACCCGGAACCCTAAACCAGCAACATACAGTCGCCATAACTAAAGAAGCGGTACTTATCCTCAACCGCGTGGCGATAGGCATTCATCACCGTTTCGTACCCACCGAAGGCACACACCAGGGCCAGCAGTGATGAATTGGGCAGATGAAAATTAGTAATTAAGCCGTCAAGGATTTTGAATTCATACCCTGGGTAAATCAGGAGTTCGGACATTCCATTGCCGGCACTGAGTTCAACGCCATCATCAGTGACTGTGGCTGCCGTTTCCAGGGTGCGGGTTGAGGTGGTGCCAACCGCGATGACCCGGCGGCCTTCACGTTTGGCCGCGTTGACCCGGTCAGCCGTCGTTTGGGGAATCTCAAAATACTCCCCTTCAAGATGATGTTCTTCGATGGTTTCGGTTTGAATCGGCTGAAACGTGCCATACCCGACGTGAAGCGTTAATTCAACAATTTCAACCCCATTGTCTCGAAGGCGTTGCAACAATTCGGGAGTAAAGTGCAGCCCAGCAGTTGGCGCCGCAATGGCACCGCGCTCACGGGCATACACGGTTTGATAGGTGTCGCGATCAAGCCGGACATCGCCTGACGCATACCGGTGAATATAGGGCGGTAGCGGCGTCTGACCAATTGCATCAACGACGGTGTGAAATGGCTCCTCTGACTGAAACTGGATGATGCGACGGCCATCGGGCGTGCGTTCGACGACTTCGCCACGCAAACGACCATCGGCAAACGTGAGTTTGGTGCCGACCGGGATCCGCCGGCCTGGTTTGACGAGCGAAAGCCAGAGATTGGGGCCCTGTTCACGAACAAGGAAGACCTCGACCCGTCCGGTAAATCCCTCCCGATGGCCAAGCAGTCGGGCAGGGAACACACGGGTATTGTTGAGAACCAGGACATCTCCTGGGCGCAAAAAATTGGCAATTTCAAAAAACTGATGATCGGAAAAAGTGCCGGTCTGGCGGTCAAGCTTTAACATTCGAGAAGCATCACGCCGCTGGCACGGTTCTTGAGCGATTTGTTCAGGCGGAAGATCGAAATGCAATTCTGAAAGTTTCATTTGAAGTCATGTGCCTGGAGGTTGGCATCTGGTGCTTGGTGCCTGGTACCTGGTACTTAGGAAATCAATACCTTTGAAAGGCCAAGAACGAAGAACCAGGAACCAAGAACGAAGGATTTGGGTTGATGAATGATGCTGAGGTGTAATGGAGTCGTCATGGTTGGGGAAGAATCTCAGAATTTCAACCAAAATTTGCTGCCCTGGCCAAATTTATAGATTTTCAGAATAAGAAACCACGGAATACACGGAATACACAGAAAATAAATTCAGATTTTTTCAATAGTTTTCGAGACTTCCCAAAATATAGCCTTTCAGATAAATATTTCCTGGGAACGCCGGCATCTTGCCGGCACCAAGCGGTTCAGATCCAATCAGTTGCCGGCAGGATGCCGGCGTTCCCAGGCGGAACTCTTTTTCTGAAGAGCTATAGAAACTCAGGGATTATTTATCTAAAAAACTATATCTGTGTAAAATTGGACCGGTCCTCTTATTTCTTCGAAATGAGGTGTTTATGAATGCTGTTTTAGTACCGCCAATTTTTAAGCTTGATGGTCTTGATCAGCGAATCGTTATCTCTGGAGTTTCGCGTGAAACCCATCAACGTCTCTTGGCAGATCTGGGAGATCAGCCTGTGCCCAGGGTGACCTACTGGGAAGGGGTGTTACAGCTTATGAGCCCAACTTCACAGCACGAACAATTGATTGAATTGTTATGTGAGGTTGTCAAAATACATGCCCGGCAGCACAAGCAACGGATCGTCGGCACCCGATCAATGACGCTTGAGAAAAAAGGGGTTGACGGTTCGGCCCAACCTGACGGGTCATTTTATATTGCCCACGCGGCTCAGGTGGCTCGGACCATCAAAATTGACCTGACTACCGATCCTCCGCCCGATCTGGTCATTGAAATTGATATCACCAGTAGCTCAGCCCAGAAAATTCAAACTGATGGTCTGTATAGTCAGTTTGGTGTTCCCGAAATCTGGCGCTACGACCTCCGTTCAGGATTTGAAATGTATTGTTTGCAGGAACGCCGGTATGAGGTGATTTCAGGCAGCGAAAATCTGCCAGGGCTTCTATCTGAAATGATTTGTCAGGTGATTGCGAAGTTTGAAAGTGAAGGTCAACTGGCTGCATTGGAATGGTTTGAGTCAACGTTTGAAAGTACTGGCTTGGGTCAGAATTAAATCAAGATCTCAACTCCAGCCTGTCGAAGTTCGTCGAGCACCTTCTGATTTTCCGATTCCGGAGACACCTCCAGCCCTTTTATGCCATAAAGCGTGACTTTTTTAAGGCCAGGAAGGTCCCGAAGCGGCGTCAAGTCTGACACCTGCGTTCCACCGATGTTCAGATAGGTCAGCCCCTGTAACCCGGCCAGCGGTTGAATGGATGTGAGGTAGTAATTCATATCCACCACCAGTTTTTTCAGTTTGTGGAGATTCTTGAGCGGGCTGAGATCGCTCACCACATTTTGTACCAGCCAGATTTCTTCGAGGTTGGCAAGGTGGCTTAATGGGGTCAGGTCGCTAACTGAATTTCCATCAAATGACAGGACTTTGAGATTGGTACAGTGCCTGAGTGGCCCGATATCCTGAATGGTTCCCCAATCCATCCCGGCTTCGGCCCGATATTCACTCCAGTCAAGATGCTTTATTTCAGCCAGTTTTTCTTTGGTAATCGGCGTGCCAACCGTTTCTTTCAAGGCATATCGAAGCCATTTATCTTCAATTCTCAATGCCATAACCTGATTGCTCCTCAAAGGCTGGGTGTTCTGTCTTCTGGCGGGTCAGAATTACTTGTTCGGGGTGTCGCTTGGAATTTCAATTGTTTCCGGATCTGGCTTAGCTTCGGGTTCCGGCTTTTTGGCACCGTCACTGCCGCCCAGCACTTTCACATCATCAATGTACCACCCATCCCGCTGATTGATCGTGTCGCTGGTGAGTCGAAACCGAACCTTTGGTTTTTTGCCGTCAAACTGGCTCAGGTCAATTGTAACCGGTTGGAATGAAAGCTGATTTCCGGTAACCACCGCCAGAATTTGCCAGGGCGTTCCAGCCCCAGCTTTTGCCTCGACAAAGCCAAAATCAAAACCCCTTTCCAAATCAAATTGATGCCAGAAGGTCAGTTTGGCACCTCGAACCTGGGTCAAGTCAAACTTTGGTGCGGTCAAGATCAAATTTGCTTTGGCCGGATAATTTCCTTGCGGGCTATCGGTCCAGGAATGGGTCGCACTGTTGGCTGAAATCGTGGTCAGCGCCCAGGTATTTTTGGGCTTCCAGCGACCAATGCCGGATTCGAGCGCGTCAGTAAAAACCGCAATCCGTTGACCGGCCTTCGCCGTGGTCGAAAGTGGTTGACCGTCTGGCGGATTGACCAGCGCCACGGTCAGGTCATTGCCGATTTGTGCCTGCAGGATGCCATCACTGGCAGTCACTGGCTGACCGATTTTGACTGGGAGCACTCCTTCAAACAGCGCCGGAATGGCATCGGCCTGATCGAGGACCAGCGTTTCGACATCCCCAGCCGTGCTGCGAACTTCAACCATGACCGATTCGGTTTGGGCAAAAGACGCTTTGCCAACCGAAATCTGCAGTGGTTCACCATCGGCAAAAATCACGTCGTTGAGCACAATGCGCCCGGTTGGATCTGCAAACGGTGGAAGGTCAAAGGCTTGCCGGACTGTCATTAGTCCACCGCCAAATGCCCGCGCCGTAAACCCCATGCCGCGTTTGGCAAAACCACGCCAGATGATGTCCTGATTTTGACCCTGGTTCGCAATACGGTCCGCGAGCAAAATGGCGTCACGCGCATCAAGCATCGTCGGAGCCGTGGGCGTCAGTTTTAACCCTTCAACCACAAGGTGTTCCAGTTCGCGGCGGCCAGCTTCAAATCCATATCGCCCGATGAAATTGGCGCGAACCTCCCACAGCGCCGAGCACCAGACTTCACCGACTTTGTGAACCTGGGTTGGGTCGTCTGGGAAACGGGTCTGCGCCGGGTCAATATCGGCAAACGTCAGGGGATTGATTTGCAAGTTTGTGCTGTAGGCAAAGCGTCGCAATCCGCGCTCAAAGTTTTGTGCCACATAGCTTCCAAAAGGAAACGCCCCATCAACCGGATCTTCGGCTCTGGTCAGAATCGAGAGTGCAAACCAGTCAGACCAGCCTTCGCCCATGCCAGAGCTTTGCACCGGGTTGAGTGCGGTCACATCCTGCGGACCACCCACGAGTCGGTTGGTCAAGCCGTGGGTGTATTCGTGGAGAATAATTTCGGCATCCAGCGATGAATCAAGCGACGGCACGGCTCGCGTCCAAAAATACAGGCTCATCTGGCCCGGAGCACCATCTGGCGAAGTGGCAAAACTGGAATTATTGATCCGTGCGCCGTCCTGGGCATCAACCCGCACCGGATCATTCCCCACGCCGCCACGCCCAAAGTTGTCACGCTGGAAGTTCCCGGCAGCTTCGTCAAACCCAAGCGCATACAGATAATCGTGCATGACATTGGCCCAGTAGAAGGCATTGGTCACGGCGGCGGCTTGAAACTGTTCTGGACCCTGAGTTGGATTTTGCAGAACAAGCGGAAAATCAAAGAGCATCTCATCTGACAGAACCGGTCGAAAGCCGCCAGTGTTGTTGGCGTCACGGTCTTCCTGCGCTTCGACATTGTTGCCGACCGTTGTGCGCTGCGTCAGATCAATCCAGCCATCTGGGGAGGCAACCGGGTCACCGGCAAACGGACGCATCTCGCGCTCAACCAGCCCCGGCGGCGGCGGGGTCACCCGTGGCAAGTTCGGCTGTGGTGTGGTGGCAAACACCCGGCCCTGTGGTGTTGGTGTCTGAGCGGCATACCACGTCAGGTTATAAGTTCGCAGAACCTGATGGCGTTCGGCATCTATCAGCACCAGCCAGTGGTCAGCACTGTCAATCGGTTGAACTTCCACCTGCCAGGCCAGCCGGAGCGTGTCTTTTCCAATCGGCAACAGCACCTGGCTGGCTTTGAGTGGTGCTCGAAGCTGGTTTTCGTCGGTGAGGTTGAGGGATTCGAGAGTCGTCTGGAAAATCCGGGTTCCGGGTTCCGGGTTCCGGGTTCCGGGTTGTTGTTTCAAGGTTTTGAGTAAGTCTGAATTGATCGTCTTGAGCTGAAACAGGTCGCCGGAGAGGGAAAGCAACCTCCCATCGGGCAACACATTGGCCCGAATCGCGCCGCCGAGGATGGGAATGCCACCGGCATATTGCTGAAAGGTCAGGTGTGTGACGCCGGTGCGCCGGGTCTGATAGCTTCTGACCAGGTGGAGTGTTTCTGGTTGCAGGTCAACTGACGGGCTTTGATACAACTCTGGCGTCAGGCGCAGAAAGGTTCGGGCAATGGTTTCAGGCGATTGCGTGGGGTTTGGTGCCGTTAACGCTCCGACGTAGGAAAACACGTGATGTGGGTTTCCAGTCAATGCACTCCATTCAACCTGAGCCTGAGGCAGCCGCTGGCGCAATTTTTGAATGCGTGCTCTTCGCTCGGTTTGCTCAGAGACTGAAACTCCGAGTTGAGAAAGGAGTTGTGCCTGTGCCTGTTCATCTATCGGCTGATGAACAACTGGGAGCGGCTCAAGGTTTTTTCCTCCTTGAGCTGCGGATTGTCCGTGAGGTGCCACACCCCACGGCAGCAGCATCAGCCCGCTGAGCAGAATTCCCAGTCCAGTTTTTCCCAGCCAGTGATGTGTCATTGCGAAGACCTTAACGGCCATAGTGTTTTTTCCTCAAAATCAGCCTTCTGTAAATTTTTCCGTGATGAGTTTCCTTTGAGCAGGTTGAACCCTGACATTCCAACTCATTCCAAAGGAATCCATCACGGAAAATTACAGAAGGAAATCAGTTATTGCTCGATTTGTAGGAAAGTAGGGTGCCAATAACTTGCTGTGAGTGGCTTTGGAAGCGGTTTGGCCGCCGTTTGATATTCGGCAATGAGGAGGTCCAACACCTGTTTTCCATGTTCGAGAGCGGCTTCATAGGTGTCGCCATGCGTGTGAGCATAAGGCCCGAATTCAGGCAAGCTCACGACAAAGGTTTGATCTTCCTCTGACCATTGGAGAACGATGCTGTAATGGTT